>NZ_JBLVOM010000001.1:0-47608 GCF_053543775.1 Acinetobacter endophylla
CCGCTGCCTCTGACCATTAACTGTAATATTTTACGAGTAATGCCAGAATTACATCCTAGATAGCTCAGAGCATGGTCACCAATAAACTGACGTTTGCAGTCTTTGCATTGGTAGTTTTGTTTCCCATCTACTTTGATGCCATTTTTCTTTATACTGTCACTGAGGCAGGTTGGACATTTGATTTCTAGAGTTATTTGCATTTCTCTATTTTATCAAAATTCAACCTGCTTTTTTTTAGCATACTTTTTGATACACCACCAACTTGTTTATTAAAGTATGTGACCAAAACAGGTGCGCTATCTGGCACATACGCTTTGATACGTTCAAATTTACTTAAAGCTTCTGGAGAAGCATGACCACTAAGGGCTAATTTCACTAACATATAATTCACTCGACATCTAATTCATTTTTTAAAACCAATTTGTATTTTGGATGAACCCCAAGTCTAAGTTGAAGTAATGTCCACGCTTGCTTTGTTATTAACTTTTCGCCACTTTCAAACTTTGACCACTGTATATTGTTGTACAATCCTGTGTGACTAGACATTTTGGTTTTACTTAAACCACTCCAGACTCTTAGTTGTTTTCCTAAGACTGGTATTGGAACCAGCATTAAACCATTGTCCTCTTGTTCCTTTAAAATCTTTAAAGCTGCCTTTTTACCTACTAATTGACCGCCATCTTCACAAATATAAGTAATACGAGCTGTATATTGTTCAGAGTTTAAGCACTCTTCTAACAATGCTAGAACTTCATCCTGAGGATTCGTTAAACCCCCTCCAACCGTATCGCCTGTATCAGTTTTAATCACGAGTTATACCTTTTAAGATAGATATTCTTATAGTATATACGAAAAACATTTAAAAGATTTTTTTAAAAAAACAAAATGTTCATTTTTTGTATTTTAGCTAAAACCACTTATAATATGATTATTGGTATTAACCAAAGTTTAAAACATATTGAAAGGTGTTTAAAATGACTAACTCTAAAACTAACGCTAAAACCAAAGAGAACCGCTTAAACCAAAATGGCAGTTTAAGCAAAACCGACCAACGCAAGCTTAAACCTATTTCTTTTTGCTTATTAGATACAGAACAAGTGACAATGCTGGAGAAAATTGAAAAGTTTCAATATGGCAATTTCTTTAAAAACATTATAGCTTCTATGACTGATGAAGAAGTTGAACAGATCGCGAATAGCAACAAGAAAAGCGATCCAATCATTCCTCAAAAATTACTAGATCTAAACATCACAAAAGGTTTCTTATCTTGTCGTTCAATTGCAAAGGTGCTTTTTAAACACAATAAAGTTGAATCTATGCTGCATGAGCTACGTAACTTTATCTCTGACGAATTCATTTTAAAGTTAGCTGAAGACCGCAACTTAACACTATCTATAAGCGACTCAGAAGTCGATTCTAATACCTCTTCAGGTATGTTTGATGATCGCTATGCGATGGCTGATACTGGCTATAAGAGCCGTACAACACCTGTTTTCAATCAGCAAAATATTGAATCTATAAAATCCATTGTTCGTGAACATGAGAAGCTTCCAAAACATGTCGAATTAGACAATGATTTCATTGAACAGTTTATGAATGACAATCCTGAAGTATTCGCAAAATTATAAAAACACAAACAAAAAAAACCATCTAATTTTTAGATGGTTTTTTTATGTCTTAATTATTTCTAGAATCAGCTATAAAGCTTCGCTGGCTCGTCTGCAACTGGTATCACTGGCTGTACTTCTTGCATAAGAATTTTAGTCACTTCATCCAGTGGTGCAATGTTGGAAGGTAAAAACTCTATTGCTTCAGGAAATTGTGATTTAAGGTAAGCATCTATGGCTTTGTGAATAGCTCGGTACCATTCTCGCGATTCGCTCTCTAAATTAAACATGCTTGAAATTGAAGCTTCTAGATCCGCAATATATTTACTTGGTAGTAAAGCTTTACGCTCCATATAAGCTTGATGTGCCATAGCAAGCCAGATAAAGCGATTTAATTCCTTACTACTTCCCTCTACGCTATTATCTTTAAAGTTCAACGTTCTAAATTTGCAAATGTGAAAATGTTGCTCACTAAAATATTTAAAGAAATCTTCATACTCAATTACAGAAATGGATTTTTGTAGCACCAATGGTATATCTAATGCGAGATCCACTTCGACTTTACGTGTACCAATGCCATTTTTAATAACAAATTTCATATTCACCTCAAAATAAATTAAATTGTTTAAAGGTGTCTTTATCATTAAAAGTAACCAGGTGATGCGATTCAATTAACGATTTAAGGTCCTTAGCCTGAGCAACTGGCTGTATTTCAATGCTGGCGATTTGTGCAGCTTCATGAATTAACCCTATGATTTGAGCACGGCTTTCTAAATATGCAGATAGATCGCGAGTTTCTTTGAATGAAGAAATGACAAAGTTAATATTCTTTTCTAAATTCTCACTCAAACTGCTTAGTGTTTGGTTAATTGGTGCATACTTTTCTATATGCTCTAAGACTGTTGCATGATCTAGAAAAAAACTAACTTCCAGCAATAATGAATTGTAAAAATCAATAAAGTTCGTTTCTTTTTCAAAGATGAAAATTTCTTGGCCATCTTCGTCATTAGGTATCTCAATTGAACCTTTTGAGATCTCAAAACTTTCATCCCCCAACAATGTATGCAGAATTCGGCCTAAGTGTTCTGCATGTGGTTTGCTGTTAGTAAAGTTGATTTTCAAGTTTTCATTTGAATCAGCAATACGGACTAAAATATAGTTTGTTGTGTGAAATAATTCATCTGCATTGTCAGTAAAATTTAACATTGAAATCTGATTATCTGTTCCAGCATCAGAATCAAGTTGCTTATCCAAAAATTCATGGTTATCAATAAAAAGCTTAGCTACACCGTTTGTAATAATGCTTTCGTATTCACCAAAGTTTTGTGCAAGGTATTCGCTCATTAAATTTGGCAGAACTTCTAATAAACTTTTTTTAAGATCCGATAATTCAATAGCAGAATTGAATAACGAATCTGGCACAAGGTTCTCTACCTCTTCATCAAGTGCTTCATCGTTTGGTGACAACCCTTTTTGCTGTGCAATTGCATTACGGAAGGAAGCCATAATTGAGATTGTCAAAATTGAAAGTGTTACCGTTTTAACCCATTCACTTTTCACATCGTTAGGCACGTAAAAAGCGCAATTACTAACCCACTGGTGGTTATGATTAAGAATCCGCTTTAAAGGGGTTTTAGTGGCTGGAAAAATTTCAAAGACAGTATTTAAGATTGGGTTTTTACCCAATTTGATGCTTTTATTATTACCGTAAAAATAGATGCTGCGAATATCAGACATAATATACTTTCTTAAACTTAACGTTGGTTACATATTATCACTGATTTAGTTTTAAAAAATATTTTTTAAAACTATTAATTTTATTTTTTTGTGTTTTAATTCTGCCCTTGTTCACTGCTTTTAAAACCCAAAAAAACAGGTAACTTTTGCTTAGGCTACGGTGGGAACTTGGTATTACAGTGTTATTTGGTAGCTAAAAAATTAAACATTGATAAACTATTGATAGTAAAAGAGATAAGGAATAGATAGATTTCTTTGCGTGTAGGGATATACTTTTCATCAAACATTTTGTTTATCGCATACAGAAGTGAAGAAAAACATAAAATGAATATGATGATTTGCAATATATATGATGGAGTATTGAGGGTTTCTGGTAGATATTTAATCTTGTATATCGTTGTATTTAAAAACATTTCAAACACAAAGAATACAACTACAAAGATGTAGCAAATATTGAAAATGGCAACTAAGTTGTATGCCGATTTGAGTACCAGGCCTGTCATCGATTGTTCACTTGAATCAATCTCACCCGTTTTTGGAATTTTAAAAAGCACAACGCATTCCAGTTTTAAGAGTGTATCTATTATACTTTTAGAATACCTTTTATCAACTATAAAACTTTGTTATTAAAATAAAAAAATGGCCTTTTAAGACCATTTTAAAACACCCTACCCTCCTTTTAAGACTAGCCGTTGTGCTTATCTTTAGAATCACGGTAAGTAGAGATATGGTAGAAGAAAAAGCACGATAAAAGTGAGAAAAGCACCACCCCGAACGTGTTCCAAAATCTGCTATTTGATAGTTCAGAAATACGTTTATTGATTTCTGAGATAACACATGGATTCGCTTTTGCAACTTCAACATTTACATTGCAGACTTCAGCATATTGGAATAGGAATGTTTTATGGCCAATATCATACATTTCTTGGATCTGGTTAATATTGGTCGTATTCAGAAGAACCATAACAAGAGAGATCAGTGCTACAAATATAGAGATAACAAGAAAGCACTTCACAATGATTTCACGAGCCACATCATCAACACCACTTAAATATCTTTCGAGCAATATATTTAGCTTAGTTCGACCATCAAGGATAATGTTATAGTCATGTTTTACTTCATTATTTCCTGTATGGTTTTGATTTGTTGGTTCAACAGGAATGTCAGATAATTCGGCTGGTAAAGTGACTGCAATTACATCTTTTTGTTCTTCAGGTGCTAAACTTTTATTGCTGCTGTTTGATACAAAATCTTTTAATAAGGGTACTGGCTCACTTTTAAGGTGTTCTGTTTTTACAACCTCGTGAGCCGACTCATTTGCATCGAATAAGATCTTGTCTGTTCTTTCTGGATGCTTGAGATGTATATATTGATAAATAAAATAATTGATCTTTTGCTGTAAGACCGGGCTTTTATCAACTTCACTTTCCACATCTGCACCAAAAGTCTCAGTTATAGATGATTTTAATTCTTGTACTTCGGATTGATTCAGCAATTGATATAGTTCATATATTGTTTTAGAACTGATCATGATAAAACCCACATTAATATTCATTAAACTGTTAGTAGTATATAGAATGTGGTTTTAAAATAAATAGGTATGTTTTAAGAATAAAAAACCGCCTTTTAAGGACGGTTTTAAAAGGGGGTTTAATTAGTATAAACAGTTGCCGTTTGCACCAATAGAGCGTCCATTCTGGCTTAAATACCGTTGTACGGTGTTAGCAACATCTCTTGGGAGTTGATTATTCACTTTTTGTATAACATCGACTTTGTATTTATTCTGACAACTCACAATACCAGCCAACATGTTATTGATCAGTGATGTATTGTCTTTACCATCCAATTTACGTGTTTCTTCGTTTATCACTATGAATTGAACAATATTTAGATAGTTATTCGTGAGGTTGTCACCACTTTTTGATGACTTGTTTAGATTCTCAATGGTCGAATTCAAGTTATTCATTCGTGCTTCAAGGCCAGAATCACCAGTGACATTTGCATTATTGTTTTGGTAACGCGTAGCTGTGGTGTTCCGATTAGAATTATATTGTCTTTGCTGTATCGGCTGTTGCTGAACCTGAACTGGTGCTTGCTGTTGAATTTGACCAGGTGCTTGCTGTTGTTGAGCTGGCACTTGCTGAGTTGAATCTTCATTTGAAGTTGCTTTTTTATACCAATCACTAAAATCGGCATTTGCACTACTACTCAATATAGTAGCCGTAAAAATTGCACATAAATAAAGTTTATTATTCATTGTCTGAACTCTCTTTACCGTTGTAGTTCGCTGGACTAATAGCTTTTAAACTGAACTCATTTGCAAGTTTCCACAACCGCATAAATGTCTTTTGCTTTTCTTGTACCCAATAGTCCTTATCTTTTTTTAGAAGATTCTTTAATACATCTGAGTTCAAGTGGAAATTATCATCAAAAAAATGTTCAAACAGGAGTTCTGTTAAATAGTTTTGAGTTAACGTTTTTTTATTTTCATTACCCGTACCAAAGAATATTTGGCAAAGCTTTGTGCTTTCACACACGAGATCTATGTATTTTTTCTCGTCTGCATTTCGCTGGTGGCGCAAATGAGGATGTGTAATAAAAATAGAATTACGTATGAAAGCATAATCAATAATTACAGTAGCTTCCGTTTTCTTTGAAATGTACTCAGCGTTTGTAAGAATTTCACAAGTGGTAACATCAACTTTGTCGCGAATATTAATGAATTCGCTTGAGAAAGTAGATGCACTTTTGTTTTCGATCTCAACTTTCTTATCACGATTTCTCAGATAAAGTAAATTATCTGCTTGCTTCATATCGTTTAGGAATCTTTCAAAGAAGTGATTACTTTTATATAGATCTTCTAGAGCTCGCGTAACATAAGACGCAACCAAATTAAGATTTTTAGCTAAATATGATGGTCCATTCTTAGTTGTATAAGCAGCTAAACGATCCTTAACAAGTTCTATTACTTTTTCAGGTTCACCATTATTCAATCGAATTGCTGAAGTGAAGAGCGCATTACTGATTTTAAGCTCATTGCCCTGTTCATCCTGAACCTTTGCACACATTTCATTTAATGTATTAAGCGCTTTACGATAGTTGGACTTCAACTGAATCTGAAAACGATAATTGCAAAAATTGTCACGATCTGGTGTACGCTTATTGCATGGTTCATACTTAACAGAAATAAATAATTCAATAGATGGATTGTTATTCAGTCTTTCTAATGAAACAAGAAGTCGTTTACGGTAAAAATCACTTGCTTTGTATTTAAATTCTACTGAAAACTCGGTTAATGCTTTGAAGTCAATGTAAGGAATAACCACTTCGCCACGAAACTCATTGATCTTCATCAAGTTATACATATAAAGATCAAAACGGTCCTTAAATCCAAGAACCGTTAAAGTGTCGAGAACTGTGTAGCGCCCCTTTTTATCAAAATCTAATTCAGATAGATTGGCAATCAACGTTTCTTCAAGCTGATAGCAAATAAACGCATTGTTATCTAATTCAAAATAGCCCGTACTGGCAAACATTCTTTTATGAGTTACGCTGTCTACGTCATTTCTTGAAAATGGTTCGCTGTCCATTTGGCGTAAAGAGCTCATTGGTAGCATCACTTTACCAACACTATTTAGCGTATTCCATGCCAAAGATTTGATACGGCCATTGCTAAGGTAATTAGCTTTATTTTTGAATAAAAGAATTTGACGGATGTATTCAAAATTCAGAACAAAGTTGTTCGCTAGTTGTAATGCTTCAATTTGGGATAATTCAGGTTTTTCAGCGATAACGCGCTGCAGCTGATGTGCATACTTATTTTTGGCATTCACCAACATTAAGTAAAAAATGAATTGATCAACAACTGGAATATCTAGATAACATTCGACTATGAAATTACTGATTTTGTTGCCGTAACCCAAGAGATCCATGGTTTTTGTTTCGGCATTAATAATTGAGTCTTTGATTGACTGCGATAGTCCAAAAATTTCATCTTCTGAAATTCCTTTACTTATGCAGACTTGTGAAGAATCTTGCATAACTGCTCCACTTTAGACAACGTACAACGTACATTGCCTGAGATTGAATTAAAAAATAAAAATAAAAATATATTTGCAACCCAACTAACGTTGTAGTCTTTTCGCTTTAAAGCTGTGTATATACTAACTAAATTTTAGACAATAAAAAAGCCTCGTCAGAGGCTTAATTACGCAATTAACATTATTTGTTGACCGATCTGCGGTAACTCTAGTTTAGAAGTAGTGAACCTGTATGGTAGCTTCTCATATATGCTTTTAAAACTAAGAGAATTTCTAAAAAAATCAAAGCTTTTAGTGAGTTTAAAAGTAATATCGCCACTTGATAAGATTTGAATTTCGTCAATCATAGGTGCTGCAGCTTGCTTCGCATCTGTATCAATCATAAATGATAAATCACAAGCTTCACGCATGATCTGGTTGATAGTTTTCTTATTAAAATCTAGACCTGTAACGTGGTTAACTTTTTCAGCTGATACAACGTATCTACCGTCTTCTGCAGAATAAAATGCATTTAAATTATCAACTAGAATAAGCAATTCGGCAGATAAAACACCTTTTAGCAAAATATCAGACGAGCCAGAGCTAAACACATTGAAGTCAATGAGTATTTTTTGATGTCTAAGACTAAATGATTGATATTGCATATCTCGAATTCCCATAGGCATTCTGAGTAGACATTATAGCATCAATTCGTTAATTAGACTACGATTAAAAGCATTTTTAACAGTAATTTCTTAATAAATAAGACTATGAAAAACAGTGCCTTATATGAGTAATATTCACAATTACAATGTAAGTTAACCAATGTAATACTTGATCAAATAAATATGTGCTCAAGATAGGCACCCAGCGAAACTTTTTTATAAATGGTTTGTAAACTTTCTTCCGTCCTAATGACGTAAGTTATTGTTTTATAGTGGTGCCAAAATACGAGCGAAACTTTTTTATAAATGGGTTGTAAACTTTCTTCCGTCCTAATGATGTAAGTTGTTGATTTATAGTGCTGGCAAATTTCGAGCGAAAGTTTTTTATAAATGGGTTGTAAACTTTCTTCCGTCCTAATGATGTAAGTTGTTGATTTATATTGCTGGCAAATTTCGAGCGAAAGTTTTTTATAAGTGGGTGTAAACTTTCTTCCGTCCTAATGATGTAAGTTGTTGATTTATAGTGGTGCCAAAATACGAGCGAAAGTTTTTTATAAATGGGTTGTAAACTTTCTTCCGTCCTAATAGCGTAAGTTATTGATTTTACTTTTTTGTCCAGATCCAATAGCTCAACTATCATAGATAGTATGTTTAGTATGTTTTAAGGTTAGGTTATAACTTTTTGGCTGTACCTAACTTCCAGCGAAAGTTTTTTATAAATGGGTTGTAAACTTTCTTCCGTCCTAATGACGTAAGTTATTGATTTATAGTTGTGTCAAAATACGAGCGAAAGTTTTTTATAAGTGGATGTAAACTTTCTTCCGTCCTAATGGCGTAACTCATTGATTTTCTGTTATAGTCTGAACTCAGCGAAAGTTTTTTATAAATGGGTTGTAAACTTTCTTCCGTCCTAATGGCGTAAGTTATTGATTTGTCGTAAAACAAGCTAAATAGCGATCGTTGGGTCATATATAAGGGCTATTCCTCATAAAATCTGAAAGTCTTTATTATCAAGGCTCTCAGGAAATTGGAGAAGTTATCCGCAACGTTTTGAATTTAATTTGCGCTCAAATGAATTTAATTTGCGCTGGAAGTATTTTTTATTCTATTTAATTTTATTATAAACAGCGACTTACAACACTTGCTAGTTTGCAAATTTCCAATATTGCAAAAAGCTAAAAAATGAACAATATTTTACTCATATTTTTAAATTCATTCTAATATACAAGAACTTAATTTGTGGATAGAATTTAATAGGAAAGTGGATAAAAACATCAAAAACCAGCTAAAAACGCCTTATTTTCTAAAAATTCAAATTCAATTTGCGCTCAAATGAATTTGATTTTCGCTCGTACCATTTGTGTTTTTCCGTACTAATCCTGTAATATCATGAAAAATAAGCATAAAAAATGTCCCTAATTAACTTCCCTTAATTAGAAAGATAATAAACAAAAAATTTCTTTTTAAAAATTTACTCTTAAACTTTTTAATATATTTTTTAATTTTTTATTTGCCTCCTTAGTATATACCAATGAGGTTTTGTAGTATTTTATAAATAGCTTGAGTCAATGACCAGCAATCAAAAATATAAAGCGTGGAATTTAAGAAATGAGTAAAAGTGATAATACGATTAAACGTATCGTCATGACTGTAGATCAATTTTACAAACATGATGAACAAGACGAGCTGTATGCATACGGCTTTGATATGTCTACCAATGAACCAGTTCGCATACGAATGAGTTCATCTGAAGAATTCACGAAGATCATTAATAAACTCAACAAGCATCATACTGAGAATGTTTCAGTAGATGAAGTCCACGCAAAATTTGATTCTGGACGTAACCAACGTACTTCATTAGACACACATAATCGCGGTGCTAACCGTGGTCGAATTATCTGTTTTGACAAATGTGTTGACTCACCCTACGAATCTCTTGACGGTTATAAAACTTATGTTGCTCAGTGGTGCAACGTAATGAGTAACAACCCGAATTCACAATTAATCAAAGCAGTCACTTCTATCAATGTGCATCAACAAAAAAACGGCGATTTCTTTGTTAAAGCTCAAATCATTGAAGATGCAGCACATATGCAAGTGCCCAATGTAAAAATTAATTCTCCAGCACTTCATAACGCTATTATTAAAAATAATTTACAGCTTCTTGTTAAATCTTTATCGAATAGTACTGACAACCAACCTGAGCGCATTCCATTTTCAAAAATTGTTGTGCGCTATGAGTCTGGTTCTGTATTAACTACAATCCCATTGATTCCAACCTATGACAGTGCTGATCGTGAAAGTGTTAAGCAATTCGCTAAGCCAGATCCGTTGATGCAACGTGGCGGTATTGATAAAACTAAAAAGTCTTATCGGGTTGCTAAAGATCCGATTGAAAGTATCAAAGATATTTTGAACGGCAATGACTTTCACACCGCAACTTTTGATCCAAATTTTGTACCATCCAACCAGCATGAAAAAGACCAGTTCGATAAACAGGCTCAGAACGTTTATGTTATGGACCAGGCCCGTATTGCCCTGTTTGCATTACTTGGCGATCGACAAATTAAAGTGTTCTACAATGAAGATGTAGACAAAGAAAAAAATCAAAATTTAAAACGTCTTTACGCTGGCTTGGTGAGTCAAAAATTACTGCCTGAGGTTTATCATGGCCAACAACTACAACTAGGTGCGCTTTACAAAGACACGTTCTTAAAGAAATTTTTCAACAATAAAACGCCTCACGCTGGTTTTCGCAAGGTAGATCCAGAAATAGATTTACGTACTGGTGAGGGTGTTCGTGGTGTTGGTGCACCTCCCCTAGTGAATCAATTTACCGATGACTACGGCAATCCAAAACCGCACGACTTAAATCCTCAATTTTTAAGTCAAGTTGATCGTCAGACCATGAATAAATTGACGCATGCAAAACAGCAATTTGCTGAAGCGTTTATTGTTATTCAACCACACCAACGGAACTCGAATAATTGTTTTGTCTCGTTTATCGAGCCTGTTGAACTTACTCAAACCCGTATGAATGCGTTGAACTTTTCAGAAATTACGGTAGAGCATGTACAGCAACATAAAGCTTCAATCGATAGTCCGTTATCTAAGAACTTCAACCACGATCTTTTACCTGATCCACAAGAGTTAATGATGAAAGTCAGACAGCCAGAAATGGATGTTAAGAAAAGCCAAGAAAAGGCTGCGACTTCTGATGTCTATAACGACATGACTTTTTAATCAAATTTAATAATTCTTCTTCAGGTTCGCTATGACTACTCATGATTTAAACGAAAAAATTAAATGGATCGACTTATCACAAGCTGGTGTATATCTCGATGTACGGCGTGTTGGCCAGACGGATAGCCAATTACTCTTATTGGACGTTCAAAAAAAACTATCTAAAGAAAATTTGAATAACATTGGTTTTACACCGATGAAGTTTGAGGCTTATCCTCACTTTGACGGTCACTTGTATCAATACAATTTGAATGAAACGATCAAACCAAGACTGTTTCATGAAGTTTTGGGTATTCCAAAAGAATTTATCCGTAGTGTGCTTGCGACTCGCCAAGAATTGCATGATTTGTTCAATGCCCAAGCAAAAACATTGGTGCCACAACGATTGAACGTTGCGTTGAATAGTGCAACTCCACTCGGTTATAACTCTGATGGCAACAAAATCTATGCTTCAGCTCATAACCGTTTTTACGTGAATGCCCAAGGTACGCAAATACCTGAAGGTCCTAATGATCAGCCGTCTAGTCTGTACTTACGTGCGACCAAGCAAAAAGATTTAAAAGAATGCTTAAGAGGCTATATCTATCAATTAGAACATGAAACAAAGAGCCATAATCACCAGGACTTTTTAAAGTTTTTAGCTCTAATCACGCAAGCCAAAAATGCTGACGTTGATGTATCCAAGGTAACAGATAAACAGATCCATACTGCAGAAGAAGCGCTTGAAACAGTGATGGTCGAAAAGTTAGGTGAGCTTGATTTTACTGAGAGCTCATTTAAAACGAGTTTAGCGTTATACAATCGCATGCCGACTAAGACCATGCGAAACAATACGATTCGTATGTTACAGCAATATTCGACTCCAATCCCGATGTCACTTGTGGCTCAGCGCTTATTGATTGAGGGTGATAACCGAACAAAACAAAACTTTTCCGTGCTCGAGCCAACTGTGGGTAATGGATCTTTAATCGGTTTATTAACCCAAGAGCGTAATGCTTCTGTCTATGCGGTTGAGTTAGATCCCAAACGTGCTGAACGTACAAAAGCACTGACTCAAAATTATGAATGCACGGTTGTTACTGCAGATGCTACACAAATTGATTTTGAGCAAACGTTTAAGCAAAAAGTTGACTATGTGATTGCCAACCCTCCTTTTGGTGCTATGGATAAATTAGAACGTGTTGCACCAATTTTGGTTCAACAGCGTAACGGCGTAGATCCAAACCCATTATTGGTAGATCCATCAGAAAACGTCTGGTTCAGTACGGATAAATTGGACCATGCCATTCTGGTTAAATCACTAAACGCACGAAACGATCAAGGGCGTTCAGTTTTCATTATTGGCTCAGATAAACAGATTTCAGATGGTACGGTTGAGCGTAAATCAAAGAATTTACTCAATTATCTCTATAAGCATTATGAAGTTGAGGCGGTTGTAGAAATCCACGGCAATGCATATGCACGAAACGGCGCTAATCAAAATGTTCGTATGTTGGTGGTAGGCAATCGTAAAAATGAACAAGCGTTACTACAAACTTACCAATCTTCTGTGGTACCAGATAAGTTGAAAGTCATAACGGACTATGACGAACTTTGGGGATGGGCTAATAACGTAATCTATAAACGTTTGAATCCGAATAAGGATCTATACTTCAAGCCAACTACTCCGACTCCAGTTGAGCAACAAGCACCAGTGGTTGAACCTGTTGTTGAGGTTAAGCCTGTTGAAAAAGAAAATGACGATTTGTTTGCCAGTCTAGGTGATGAACAGCCTGTTTCGCCACTTGAAGATATTGCATCAAGTGTAACGCCTACGTCTGCAGTCACTATGTTTGATGAAGTCGTGGTCGCTAAAGAAGAAGAGATTAAGCAAGAGGAAGCTGTCAAACCAAAACCGATGTTTGGTCGTAAACCTAAATCAAAACCGAATAAAGTTTCTTTTGACTTCGGAACCGTTGAAGTTAGTACGCAAACAACCAGTTCAGATGATGATGTACCTACACCAACTGAAGCTACACCAACGTTTGAAAATGAAAATGACAATGATTTCGTGCCTGAGGTAAAGAATCCGCACGAGAACCAAAATCAGGATGAAGACCTTGACGATGACGTTAATCTTCAAGTAGGTGATACCACGGCGACCAATGAGGGTGAAACACCTGAACAAACACCAGCTGAAGAACCAGCGGTAGAGCAAGTAAAACAGGAACCGGGTTTAACTGCTGAAGAGATTGCTAAGTTAAATTCTGAATTAGCGATCGGTACTGAGCAAAAAGAAGAAGAACCGACTGTTGAATCTGACCAATCAAATTTACAGCCGATTGTTCCTGTTCCTAATGCTGAAAACACAACAGAACCAACTCCGGAAAATATATACCAAGTTAAGTATATACCGATGTCCATGGCATCTGAGCCAATTGCTTTAGTGGCTAAAAACCAGATTAAAGCGATTAATCAGGCAAATGCTCAATTGACTAAACACATCCAAAATGTATTAGGTTTTGGGGGTATCAATTTCCAAGCTGAAGTCGATAATGGTAACTACCCTACTCTTGTTGATGCCTATGTCGCTAAGAAATTGCAATATGACAATTTTGATGCACTAAAGTCCGCTTTTGCATGTGAACAGGTCGATGCGGTTGCCCATATCATTTTACGTTTTGACCAAAACTTACCTGTGCTTATTGGCGACCAGACGGGTTTAGGTAAAGGTCGTATTGCAGCTGCGTGTTTACGATATAGTGCGTTAAGAGGAAAGCCCCCTGTTTTCCTTACAGATACAACGCAACTCTTGAACGACATTTGGCGTGATATTGTTGCTACAGACAGTGACAAGTTCTTTAAAGATCCGTTTATCTTTAACTCGGATGCTGTGATTAACCGCTTTGGTACTGAAGAGGTTTTATTCACTGGCCAAGATCTGCCTAAGGAAATTGAAGATATTCCAGCGCAACATGACTTGGTATTGGCAACGTATAGCCAATTTAACCGACCAAACCGTAAACGTGCGTTATTGACTCGTTTTATTAATCAAGACACTGTTTTGGTGATGGATGAAACGCACCGTGCAGCATCCTTGAAATCAGCTACAAGTCAATTTTTCTTAGATGTTATTGATCAGACCAACCTAATTAATTTCCAGTCTGCATCGGCAATTAAGAAACCTGAAAATCTTGAATTCTTCCATAAATTGTTCCCTCGATCCGTATCTCGTAATGACTTACAAAAGGTTATCGATAATGCAGATGGTCCAATTTTGGAGTTTATTTCTGAAGGTTTGGTAGACAGCTCTGCCATGATTCGTAGAGAGCAAGATCTCTCGCACATTACCATTCAAACCTTTGTGCCAACTGAAGAGGAAATTAAGAAATTTCACAATTACTCAGATGTTCTTTCTGACATCTTGACGGACATGGTGAAATTTTCTAAAGACATTCGCCTCGATGCGCTAGAAAACATTGCCAATGATGATGATGCTGTTGCCAATTTAGACTTTCATCAGGATTCAGACGATCCGAAAAACCGTTTAAGTTTGAGTGTGATGAACTTTGGATCTCGAATGTACCAGATCCAAAAGCAATTCCTATTGGCATTGAAAACTGACTCTACAAGTGATGCTGTGATTCAGGCGTTACATGAGGGTAGAAAGCCCGTGATTGGTTTGGAAAATACGGGTGAGAGTCTATTCAACATTTTGATGCAAAGTCGCATGGAAGCGATTTTAAAAGCAGATACGGCGCAAGACGTTACCGCTGATTCGCCTGAAAAAGAAAAAGCGTTTAATAACTTCAAGTCGGTATCGTCAGAAATTGAATTTCTTGAAAATGAGCTTCAAAAACTCATGATCAAAGAAAACCGTGACGCTGGCGATGAAAAAGCAGCGAAAAATATTCAAAAGGAATTGACTAAGCTTGAAGATAAGCGCGGTAGCTATCTGCAAAGTCAAATTTCTGTTTTAGATGAACTCCCACAATTCCGTGACTTGCTTGAAGTGATGTTAGATCGCATCGATGTGGTGAAAGCTGAAGATAACTACGGTAACTCGTTCGTTAAGAAGCTCAGTACGGAAGTGACATTTAATGAAAACGGCGATCCAGTGGTAAGTCCGTATAAAATCATTTTGGATCGTATCAAAGAAAAGATTCAAAAGTTCCCTGACCTACCTTTGATGCCTTTGGACGTACTACGTAACAAGGTGACAAAAGCTGGCTTCAAGATTGATGAAATCTCTGGCCGTCAGATCCACTTAACGGAAACAAGAGACGGCAAATGGAAGGTTAATAAACAAGAGAACAATACGACACAAGGTAAGATTTTGGTTCAATCAAAATTCCAATCTGGTGAAATCGATGTTGTTATTGTGACTCGCTCTGGTTGTACGGGTATTTCTCTACATGCAGCCAAAAACCCTGATCCTACAATTCCATCGGATCACTTGCGCCAACGTGAGTTGTTTTTCTTGCAAAAACCTGAGAACTCTACCGATACGATTCAGATGATCGGTCGTGTGGGTCGCCGTGGTGAAGAATCACATCCGATTATGACGACAGTAGATTCGGGTATTCCAGCAGAAACACGTATGCACTTAATGATGATGCGTAAACTGTCTACCCTATCAGCGAACGTCTCTGCCAACTCAGAAACCAAGTTTAACGAAAACGATTATCCTGACATGCTCAACTACATTGGCAACCGGGTAGCGTTGGACTATTTAAAAAATAACGTGAACTTGGCGAACACACTTGATATTGATATTTCGGATGATGAAAAAGGACCATCGTATCGCACGGCGCAAAACTATCATGTAAACCAGTTGCTATCTAAACTGATTTTGATGCCGATTAGTCAGCAAGAACAGGTTTATCAAGACTTGGTTGTTGACTATAACGATAAGATCCGTGAATTAGACTTGTTGGGTCGTAACCCTCTCAAGACCAACTTTTTAGACTGGAAAGCTAAAAAAGTCCGTGAGTTTGAAGTGAAGGACAACTTCTTTACCGTGACTTCAGAAACAGAAGCAGCCAAGATCAATACCTTTGATCTACCTGTGCGTTTTGAAGGTCTGCAATACATTGAACATGTTGAGCCATTACGTGCTGACAATCTAAAACTCATGTTCAAAGAAAGTGATGATTATCTGGTGCGTCAATTTAAACGTATCAATGAAAACATCAATGAAACGGTACACGGACTACTACACTATGCCTATAACTTTGAGGCATTGATGTACCAAAAATATGAAGGCTTTGCTAAGCAAAAGTTATTTTTCAAAAATGGGCAAATGCGTGGTGAAGTAATTCGTGATTATCGACACGAAGTATTTGATCATTTCGGTGTTGTTGAAGCCAATGTAAAACACATTGATGATATTCAATTTCGTAAACCTGATGATCACTCTGCAGATGCCTTTGAAAAAGTAGCTGAAGCGGTTTATCTGGCCAATGATCCTATTCTGACCTCTAACTTTGATCGCATGTATCGAATTGTTCAGGATCTAAAATTCTTGGCTCGTTCTATGGAAAGGAACGAAAAAGAAGGTCATTCAGCGCATGGGTTATTGTTCCTTATCTCAAAACCTAGTCTTTTTGATGATGAAGTGACGCCAGATCACAAAACAGGTGCTTTGCTACGTCTAGACCTACCGCCGTTACGTGTAGGTGCAATCACACCGAATGCGGTTAAGCTTGATTTGGTTTACCCTGGTGATAAGAAGTCGTTTAAAGTTCCACTGATCAATTACACCATGCAAAATGCCAAGCAAGACTTGGATTGGGTAGCTCCAGTGAGTGAAAAAGGACGTATTATCCTAAAACGCTTCAATCCTGAATTTTATTCTTATGCTGATGTGAATAGACGTCATGTTGAGGATCGTCAACCCTTGGTGAACTTATTTACTGAACAAAACAATTATTCCCGTTATACGCGTACCTATTTTGAGAAAGCGCCGTCTGGTGATGTCACACGACAAGCGATTACCTTAACGGGCAATATGTTCAAGGCACATAAGATTGTCAGCTCACTAGATCTACGACATTCAACCGTTATATTTACCGATGCTGATGGTATGCGTAACCGTGCGTTATTATTGCCATCAAATACACCAACTGACTTGTTTGAAAGCTCTCTTGAAAACCAAGTGACGTTTAAGCAAGTTAAAGAGATTGCGAACTTCTTTAATCAATTGCCTGTAAACATTGATTTCAACCGCAATAACTATGTGGGTACTAAGGTTAATTTCCCGTACAAGAAAGCAAGTATTGAGTTCTACTACAACGGGTCAGACTGCTTTAATGTGACGGTGAAATCTGTTGCAAAACAGTTCAATCGTTTTATGTCGAATACCAACGTATTCCATGATCCTAAAGGCGGTAAAACAGATGAATCGTTGAACATCCACTTTACTGAGCCAGGCCGTAATGAGTTTAGATTTGCGCTTGATCTCAAGGATGTTGAACGCTTTGTTGACGAGCTGGACAGTACAACCAAAATTGAAGCTGCCTTTTTGGATTTAAAATCTAAGCTTCCTGATGGTAATGATTACTTTTTAAATGAAATTAACCGTATGCTTAATCCTCCAGAAGAGCCAGCTTATAAGGCTGAGTTACCTAAGGGTAAAACCTTAGATAACGATCAAGAAATCCAGCAATTATCTTTCTAAAACCCTCCCTTAAAAGGTATATACCAGACCATACGTGAATAACAATTACGTGTGGTCTAGTTCGTATATACCATGTATCATATCCGTGACGATCACATTGACGTTTTAAAAAACAAATACAGGTATTTTATGTGCAACTCTAATCCCTTAGAGGAATCTTCTAATAACTCAGATTTAGTGGATTTTGACAGTGAATTAGACATCACAACTGGTTTTAATTCTGACTTTAAAGAAGACTTTATTTGGAATGTTGATACAGATTCTAAAAAGGACTCTTAAAACCAGGAAGGCCACCTGTCATAAGGATCAAATATGGACCAAAGCCCTAAACAAGATAATTTTGACGAGCAAACACTTGATCAACTGCAAGACGGCCAATCATTAACTTTCAATGAGGGCCTGGAACAGTGGGATGATTTAAGTTTGGACGGCGTGGAATTTCAATCCATCCAGCCTACGCCACAACAAAACAATGTTGCACAAGATCAATCGCAACAATACCAGTCTGAACCATATCCCAATGATCCCCTATCTGAACCTCCATTAATGGAAGAACCGCCAGTCATGCAAGATGATGGGTATCAAAATAATCAGTATGATCAGTATGAACAATATGATCAGCCTATGGGCGGTAACTCTGTACCTCCTGGGCACCCAGATTATGATTACGCTCCCCCTCTTGAAGATACTCGGTTGAACGATGATGAACCGATGTTTTTTGATGAAGGTGATTATGAGCGTAGTAGCTACCCGAACTACGAGAATGAACAGTCCATCATTCCTGAAAACACTTTTGATCTTTCCGCTGTCACTGTCAATGATTTAGCTGAACTTGATCCTGTTCTGATTGGTAAAGTATTTGATGCACTTGAGCAAAGAGATCCAGCCAGTCAATTAGAATTCTTTGCAGACATCGGGCTTGATCTGCAGAATGATGATGATCTTAAGTTTATTGCGGATCTGAATAAAATCCAGACTAAAAACGCACTGGACCAAGGATTAGGTAATATTGCTGAAAATAACAGTTCATTGCCAGTTGAAGACCGTGTTTATACAACTGCAGACTCTAAATTATTTCTATCAGACAATGATCCTGATTTCCTCCTTTCCAAAGAAGAAAATCCATTTGAAGCCGTTCAAGTGGCTGAAAAAACCCTATTTAACTTTGAGACAAAATCTTTTATCACTCAGCCCTACTATGGTTTAAGCCTGAAGGGTGCAACTAAAGAAAATGCCCTCAACTTCCTGAGTAATCGTCAATTCGCGATTGAAGGCTTGATTAACCAAAACCAAGTCGTGCGTGAAGCAAAACAGCAGATCTACAACGAAGTTACGGGTGCACCGAATACCTATTTTTCAGGTGAATTAACCGATAAAAACCAAATTAACGCATTGATGCGCCAAGTGCGTGACTTTTGCTTAATTCGTGGGATTGAAGCTGAAGAACTTGGCTTAGTGCCAAAATCTATCGTCATGGATCAATGGCGTGTGAATAGCGACCATACAGCTGCTCGACTTGAACAACTTGAGATTCACTATCTTGAATTCAATACGGACACGTTAACCAAGGAAGTAATTCAGTTATTAGAAACCCGTGAACATAGCGACCAGTTACAAGCTGCTCTACTTTTGAAAGAACATAAAGAAAATCAGAAGACTAAAGAGACAGTAAAGGAAGATGTTGAATCAGCTGATCCGAATGCACCAAAAGGTACACCAAAGAGCACATTAAACATTGCTGGTGGTCCACAAGACAAAGCAAGTTTGGCTGCAAGTAGCGTTGCCTCTAAAAGCTTTAAGGATATGCGAAATGAGGAAGGTAACGAACGTCCTCCTTTAGCGCGTGAAAATAGCCACGGCCATCCACGAACGGTCGCTGATGAACTCGCTGCGCTCAGTGCAAAAATGATTGCAGTCATGATTGAACTGGTTAAGAAAACAATCAAGTTGATCATTGCAGCGATTATGGCCATGTTCAACAAGAACAAAAGCCTTGATAACC
Source organism: Acinetobacter endophylla (assembly GCF_053543775.1). Classification (NCBI taxonomy): domain Bacteria; kingdom Pseudomonadati; phylum Pseudomonadota; class Gammaproteobacteria; order Moraxellales; family Moraxellaceae; genus Acinetobacter; species Acinetobacter endophylla. Next base: position 19,932 of record NZ_JBLVOM010000001.1, read on the forward strand.
TGAAAAACATTTGGGATAAACCAATCAATCCTGATGTTACCGTTAAAAGTAACCATCCAGACGCACAACAACCCGAACAGCTTGCCAATACAGCCGATAAATCAAAATTGACTGAACCTGGTAAGAATGCCGATATTTTAAAACCGATCTCAAAAGAGCAAATGTTGCCTCTTTTAAACGATCCATATACCACTCAACTGAATAAAGACCGTGACGGCGTTACCTTAGAAGAATTCGATCTAAATGTCGGTAAAGTCTATGCCATTGACGGTGAACAATACATCGTGATTGATGTAGTCGGTAAGGATTCTGTCGAAGGTATTGAATCCTCTACCCCATTTATCAAACTAGTTAAAGAAGCAGATTTACCGCCTCAAGTGGAAGGTAGCGATGCACCTACCCCGATTACGCCGTTCTATTTAGAAACGATTGAAGACAAAGTAACGTTTCTCTCAATTGAAGAACTGCACGAAGGCATTAAGTCTGAAAAGATCCATGAGTTTGAAGGTCGCTTTTTTGAACCCATTTGTTCTCAGTACTTAGAACAAGCACGTATGTTCCTTGGTGCCGAATATCCATTAGGGCAAGATCCAGAACAAATGACTGAAGAAGCCAAAGCTTCATACAAAGATCAGTTTATTCAACGTGCCTATCAATCAGGTCAAATGATTTCGGATCAAGTAAAGAAAGCCAAATCTAAACTTTCAAACCTTTTGGGTAAGTTTAAAGGCAATACTGCAGAACAGTCGGCAACTCAATCAGCACCGCAAAGCCAAGACCAAAACAATGACGGTAAACCAATGAACCCTTATGACAGTATTTATGTTGATCATGATTCTGACTTAGAAGCATTCTTTAATGACCGTCACAACAATATTTCTTATGCTGAAATTGAACAGTTTGTCGGTATGGTTTATGAAGATGAAACAACCCAAACCAATATGGTTGTTTTGGATATAGCTTCCGATAATCTGGATAAACGTGCGATCGTTGTGCCTCTTTCGGTGATTGAAAATCTCGAAAATATCACTGAAAAAGATGTGCTTTATTTTAAAGACATCGTGAATGAATCCTCTACCGTTCCACTGTATGAGCTGGAGTCTGTCGAGCCGATAGACGAGTTAAATGCGCTTGGTAAATTTTCAAGCGAATACTTAGACAAGCTCAAAGCCGATACCATCAACAATACTGCAGAACAGACTAATACTTACGCCAGATCTGCCGAACGTGAACTTGAACTTTCAAAAATGATTTTGGAAGGCAAACTCAGTGTTGTAGGCGCCATGGTGAAAACGGATTACGGTCAATTCGTGGTACTGACTTCAGATTCGGAAGGTCATAAATCAATTGCACCCGAATACAACGCCGTGGCCATTACTAACCTTGATCGTCAAATTACCACGGAAGATATTATTAATGCCGGTATTACAACGATACCGCGTAAAGATATTTTAGAGTGGAATACTGTCACGGCGCTCAATGAAGAATCTGCCAATCAGGTGACTTATTTAGATCCTGAAGTTTACCAGGCAGTAAGTAATGCAATTCATCAAAATCGCGAAAAAGAATTGATTCAAACCTTGAGTACATTACAACCCTCTGCTGCACTCAATAGCATCGGTTCAAAAATCATTACGCAAGATGGCAATACATATATTGGTCTATGCGCCAAAGATGATGGCAAATCAGGCGAGTACTACGCCGTAAAAGCTCCAGATAATCAACTCTCCCCGATTGGTGCAAGCTATATCAATGATGTTGGTGTTGAAGTCATTAGCCGTAGCCAAATTGCTGAATTTCAGAATGCGGAAAATAATCAGCAACAACTAATCAGCCATGATGTGTTTGTTACATTGCTAAATGCAGTCAATAACAGCAATGAACAAGAAGTACTTCACCTCTTCTCTAACTTGGACCAGGTGAAACAACAAATTAAAGATTCGTTATTCAGCGAAAAGGAAAGTGAAAAAGTGATTGAACAAAATCAATTTATTGAACAACTGAAAAACAATAACCTTGTGAAAGCCGATCACATTAACGCGCTTAATCAAATTGCTGATCAGATTCAAAATACGCAACTGAAAAATGTTGTTAAAGGTATGGCCTCAACCGTTGTTGCGCCTGAAAACTCTCAAAACGAGATGTATGTTCAAAGCTTTCTACATCTCAACCAACGCCTAGACACGTTACAACAAGATTTAAAGCTTCAAGCAGCATCAAATCTTATGAATGCTGAATATAAGCAACTTTTTGAATGTATGGATGATCATCTAGTACTACCTACTGCGTATGGTGATGCCAAGTTTGTTAACCTTAATAGTGTTGAGCCTCGTATTGTTGAATTTAGAAACTCGGCTGAAACAGGTCAAATCTTTGACAGCTTCAACGCCGTGATTGCTGAAACAGGAAACGTGGAAATTGCGCTTCAGCACTTAAAGCAAGAGATCTTAACTGATCACTATATCGCTGCGATTCATGAAGATGTGAAGTTACACCGTCTAGAACAGCAAGACATGGACAAAATCAAAGAAGTGAATCAGATCCTTGAGGCTGATTTTGATAAAACTGGCCTACGCTTAGAAGCGCTCCAAGATGGTTTGAATTTCAATACTAAAAACTACTTAGACCAAGTAAAGCTTGAGAAAAATACGACATCTCAATTTTTGAGTGACCTTGATAAGCATATAGATTTAGAACTCGCACGTAGAAACGATCATGACAATAATCAAACATTGGGGCGTTAATCATGGATCTCTATAAAAACGTAATTGGCGACATCGATGCGATGATTACTTTTGATAAAATCTTAGGTGGTTTTGGTCAAAATACAGTGAATACCACGCGAGAGCGTGTTCAAATCAACTCTAAGCATGAAAAGGTAGAGCGTGAGATTGAAGGTGCCAGTCCGTACCTTAAAAGCGATTATGAGCTATTTGTCGAGCATCACAATATGTTGATGCAAGAGTATCGGGCAACTCAGCTACATTTACGCAATATCTTAGAAAAGAAAAATGAGGTTAAAAGCATTCAAAAGCTTGCGGATCTCTGCGAACGGCACCAGTGCTCCAACATCGCTCAATTATTCGTTGAGAAAAATGAAGATGAATATGTATTGCAATGCTTTCAAGACTTTCAGCAAGACTTAGAAAACAATAACGCTCTGCGAAAAGACTTTAATCACTTTTCAGACTCGTTTGAAGCCTACCGATACAATATGGAGATCTGCAATAAGCTCTCTGGTATCGATCAGCCGTTTACCCTTGAACGTCCGAATGACAGACAGTTGAATTTCGTTATCCATAGTCATGAAAACATCAATAAAACATTGTTGGACTATCAGGCGAAGATCATTGAGCAACAAACAACTGTGGACCAGCTCAAGCAAGATGCTTCCTATACTGCCCTATTTCCGATCGCAACCAATGATAAGAACATGTTCTCAATTGCAGCGACCGAAGTTTATGTAGAACAGTCACCGAAATATCAAGACTATCTTAAGGTCATTAAAAATGAGCTTAAGAACATAAACGAAACGGGTAAAAATACGTTTAGTCAGCATTACAAAGATACTATTACGCAAAGCAATCTTGAAAACGTTAAAACTAAAGAAAGCGCTTCAACTTATAGTAATGGGTTTTAATTAATTTTAAATAAAAACATTTAGGGTGTTTTAAGATAGAATCTAAATACCCTTTAATGGAGTTAAACATGATTCAAACTAAAATCACTGAACCGACAAGAACGCCGTTTAATCCTCATGGTTTTGCAGATGCAACGCCTTTACATGCGTTTTACTTGGGATTATTAGAAAAGGGATTAATCAATAAAGTTCTTGAAGAAGGTAATTTGGAATTTGAAAACCAAAACTTGTTCATGACGATCGATTGGGAATCAATAGACGTTCAAATGGATGCTTATACGTTTGATGTGAAATTAGATATTGTATGTGGCGTCATACTTGATGAACAAAAGGTCACGAATAGCATTCAAGTGTTTATTAATGAGCATACTTTGTTTATAGCTTCAGCTAAAACCTTTAACCCTAAATCTGGTCTAACGCAAAGTCTTAACTTTGATATTCCTTTACGTGTTTTAAGTCAAATGGGCTATTACGCCCTACCTCTCAAAGAGGACTAAATTGTGGGAATGAGCATAGAAAGCCAAAACATAGCATTGTCTCAAGAGCCTACAACCTTTGTACCAGAAGCTTTTGTACACTCTATTAACTACTTTTGTCAGACCTTAGAGAACACTTTTCATTTTGATAAGCGTTCACTCAATTTCTTTGAATCAGGTACACCAAAAGAATACGGCTTGTATCTTACTGAACAGCATTGCCTTGTTTTTTTGAATGCTTGCAGTAGTGGCTATCTTGGCGAAACACGCAAAGTTACCAGCTTTACCGCTTTTGTTCTTTTAAATCAAAAAAATAATGAATCTGAAATGCTCGACATCACGTTAAACGATCCAAAACGTGTAGAGGAACATTTCAAAACTGCGTCTAAAGATCAGATCAATATTTACTTAAAGAACGTGCATGAATTAAGTAATTTTCTGAAAAATAAGTACTCGGATTCAGGTTTTTTAAAAGATATTGTGACTGAGGAAGGTTTTTCTAAAACCCTAAAGCCATCGGTTTTACAGGAATGCTTAAAAGAGGAAGTAGAGCTAATTAATACTTTAATGTGTTTGGTTAGTACTCAGTTTATATATATTACGACAGCTATTATTTTTAAGCGTCCTATTTTAAAAGAATTCATAAAACTATGTTTAACCAATGAGAAGTATATACTACAATATGGTGAAGAATGGTATTATGATTCTATATATAAGTTCGCTAAAAGGATATATGAGTTAAAACACCTTATAGCTACCTTATATTTAAGTAGTGAAGCTGTAGTAAAAGATGTTGTAGTGCTTTGCGAACTTGCTTCTAAAAAACATTAATCATAACTCTTTTAAAGGGCTAGATATGCGTAACAATCACAAGAAAGCTAAAAGGCTACAACAAGTTCGGGGCAAGACTTTAAGGACTAACCCTAATCTACAAAATGTTAAGCCAGCTTTTAAAACTAAAAGTGCTTTAAGCATTTTTGTTGCTACCGTTATTGGGTGTTCAAGTGCTATTGCAGTTCAACAAAGTTCCGTTGCTTCTGTTACCAGTAATACTCAAAACATGGGTAACTTAAACATCGCAACATCATCGACCATTGCAAGTAGCTCTGGTGGTGATACGCCTTTGTCGAATTCAAATAGCGGATATTATTCGTCTACCAGTTCTAATTCGTCATTCAACTCTACTGCTGCTGAAAACAACTTCATGGCGGTTAAAAAAGGTGAACAAGCAGCTGCTCAAAACATTCAAACCAATATTGAATCATGTGCAACTGATGGGATCGGTAAAGTCGTTAAAGACAACTTAGATCTACAAATGACGGTTTGGGGTCGTCCAATCGATATTAACAAAATGTTCAGTCCAGCTAGTCAAGGTGGCTGTTTTGCTGACATCGGTAAAATCATTGACCTTTCTGTGACTATTCCATCACTTGATACAATCATCAATGCAGCGCAACAAATGGTTGTCGATTACGCGACTAAAAAAGCGTGTGACGCAATGAAAACTGCAAGTACTGAACTTGTTGGCCCATTGAATGATGTTATAGGTGAAATCAACAAAGCTGGTCAATATACTGATGTATCGGGTGCGCTTGGTACTGCTGTGAATGGTCAACTTGGTAAACTTGATCCTGGTCTAGTTATGCCTAGCGGTGCTTTTGAGGGTGGAGATACTTATACAATCAATGGTAGTAGCTCAACTGCTCCAGTTTCTTATTCAACTGATCAAAAAGCCAGTACTAGCACACCGTCTAACGCAAAAACTTCAGGTTCAGAATCTACTTCTGTCACCCAATCAATTAAAGACTTTTTCTCTTAAGTTGGGGGTGGTATGAAAAATAGAAATAATCTGCGTAAAAGAAGAATTACTGTTAATCAGTTTTCACCTGTTAAAGCAATTGCGGTGGGTACTTTAACGGTTGGTCTATTATCCGTACCACTTTTTACCAATGCTTTTAGTCTTGGCACTATCCTTTCTGAGCTTGCAATACAAGCTCAGCAATTGATGGTACGTTCTGCTGTGCGTGTATCTACTCAACAAACAGCGGTCAGTGCAAATCAAATTGTTGATAACCAAACGCGTGATTCAGAAATGATCGTTGCTGGTATTCAAAGTGTCGATAAAAATATTGAGATCAAAAAAGCGATTTTAAATTCTGGTACGAATGCTGCCCTCCCTGATTCAGCTTTTTGTACGGCTCTTGAAGAACGTGAACAAACCGATCTCAATAGAAACTTAAAAGACTTTAACGTTTCTAAATACATGCAAGACGTTTCAGGGAAACTTTTCTCAAATTCAACAGATGAAGCAACCTCACCATATGCGTTTCACTTGGCGACCTCGTGTGGCGTAGAAGAAGCAAAAATGGGTGTCTGTAATTTGATTCCAAATGGTCTGCAGTATGGCGACATTGATACTGCTTTTGTTTTTTCTCGTTCTCGACTTTCTGAACAGCAAGCGACTGTTGCATTGAACTACTCGTCAATTGCATCTAACAACGTTGTTCCAGTCGGATTGATGGAATGCTCTTCATCAACTTGCGTTGATTTTCAAAATAAATACATGGCTGGAAGTACTCTTTCATCACTGGCTAACTATTCGGTGGCTAATAATGTGATGCAACGCACTACACCAAACTCCAATGCTTCAGCCAAATTCTTTGAGTAATGACTATGAGAAAGCGTAAAAATACTTTAAGACAGCCTAAAGGAAAATCAAAGTTTGTACCTGTCATTTTAGGTGCAACTTTGGTGATTAGTAGTCCTGTTTTTGCTGAATGGGCTACGGTTGGTTTGGGTACGATTATGAGCGAGATGTCTTCTCAGATTCCTAAGCATGCAAGCAACCAAGCAAATGATATTCAACAAGTATCTCAAAGTACCCGTAGAAAGTTAGATGATTCGACTGAAAACATCGTTGCAGCGCTTAAAGTTGCGGTGAAGCAAAAGGCGCAAGCTGCTAACCAAATTACCGATGCGACAACTAAAAATACCCAAACTATTGCCTCTGGTATTCAAGCGCTTTTACAGTCAGATACCATGAAAAAAGCACAATTTGCTTATGGTGCCAATACTGGTCAAGGCTTTAAGTCTTGTGAGGTTTTGGCTGAAAATACAAATATGTCGAGTGCATCTGGTCAAGTGATTGATCAAGCAGCTGATATGGCGACTCAAACTTCTCAAGTCGGCGGTAAATTAGTTGGCTCTCAACAGGAAGTGATTAATCAACGCCTAAACGTGCATAAAGCTGAATTCTGTACGGTTGCTGAAGCACAAGCTGGTCAATGTACGTTGTCTAAATTACCGGGTGGCGATACCAATGCTTCCCTACTGTTTAAGTCTGTTGCACCTGGCTCAAAAGAAGCTCTTGCAAGACATTACGTGCGTGAAAACATTTTAGGTACACCAGATAAATCATTGTCTAATGCAACGGCACGTACTCCAGCTGGTCGAGATTATTTGCAAGCAACCAACCAAAAAACAGCTTTACTTGCTATGCCAGCGTATAGCTTGGCGGTTATTGACGCGCAAAATACAAAATCATTCAAAGATATTGACGGCAAAATGGTGTCTGCCAACGATTTGATCGACCAAACAATCGCACGTTACTACGGTGGTCCTGAAGCTAAAAAATGGCAAATGGCGATGGCGATGCAAGATCCACGCGGTCTACTTAAAGAAGCCAATATCATTAACGGCGTTTCTGTTTATTTAGATCTTCAAACTTACAAGCAAAGTTTGCGTGAAGAAGGTTTATTGTCTGCATTACTTTTAGCGAAATCTCAGCCGATAAAAGATGATGTGAAAACGAAATACGGCCAGTCAGTGAAAGTTAAGCTTTCACAAACTATGCCTCAATTTTAAGGAGACTAAATAATGCGTACTCCGAAAAGAACATCACGTAAAGTTATGAAAGCGCCACAAGCGCACGGCTCTCGTTCAAGAATTAGTGCACTCGGTTTAACCCTCGCCATCATTAGCGGTTCTGCATCTGCTTATTACTGTGCTTCCGTGGGCAACCCGATGGCAGTAAATACCTTGAATATGCTTATTCAACAGGCTGATGCGGTGGAAAGCGCTGCGTTACGTGCGTTGGACACAAACTTATCTTTGGGCATTAAAAAGCAACAAGATGATGTGACGACAGCGATTAAGATCCTGACGAAACAAGAGGCTGTATCTGCTCAAGGTATTTCAGATAACGCACATAAAAACGCACAAAGTCTTGTAACGGCGTACCAAGCTGTTAAACAAAGTGAGCAAATGAAAAAAGCTCAATTTGAGTTTGGTGCACATGGCCAAGCATTTAAAGCGTGTGAAGTTTTAGGCGATCGTGAACAAGCTCAACAAGACAATAAATCTGCTGATAGTTCAATTTTAAATAAAGTTGGCTCTGAAGTGGTTGCTGCGCCTGGTGTCTACATGAACCCTCACAAAGCACAAGAAGCTATGTTACAAGCTCATAATGAGTTTTGTACCACTTCTCAGGCTGCGTCTGGACTATGTGGTGCTGCTGGTGAAAATGCTGGTCTAAGTTTACAAGCTTCAACTTTATTCACGACTGCAGCGCCAGACACGGCGATGGCTCGTGCTCAAAATGCATTGATCAACAACATGGTTGGTCTACCTGATGCCCCAATTGACGGTAAAATTGCGAAAACATCTGCTGGTCAAGATTATGTGATGGCTAAACTGGCGAAAGATGCTTTAACTTCTCCAGCAATTACCTCTTTGAAAGCAATTCAAGCGCAATACTCCCCTGTTGCTGGTGGTGGTACCAATAGTCATGATTCAAGTACCAAACTTGCACCGATGCAACACTTGGAAAAAAGTGTCTCTCGTTATTTAGGTTCAGGGCAAGATTACAAAGACTTTGCTAAATCACAAGCGATTAAAGATGAACGTGGTTTGATGGTCGATGGTTTAATTCAAAGTACTGAACGCTTGAACTTGCAATATCAACAATACAAGTCAAATGAACGTAAAGAAGCGGTATTGGCTGCGCTAGTTTCTGCTGAAAGCAAATTATCTGACGGCTCAATTGAAGTGACAGATCGTTCTAAGTCTACGGGTAACATTCGTAGGATTGCACTTTCACAAGCAATGGCAAGTAAATAGCCTGATTTTTTCATTATCAGACTGATAATGAAAAAAACTTAAAAAATAGGGATGGTTTTAAGCCATCTCTTTTTTTTGTTTAAAACCCTTTTAGATAGTTTCTTTATATAAATTCTCTTATAATCTTTAGTATATACCGCTCAAAAGTAACCGATGGTGCTTTGATATTTTAATTAAAAGATGCTTATACATATTGCCATGGAGTTTATATGTCAACTAAAAAGAAATGGTTGGATCTGAGTAGCTTTGGCGCTCAACTTGTAGTAACCCCTAAAACTGATTCAAGAAACCAAGCAGCCATTATTAAGATTAAAGATGTTGAGCTTTTAGAGAAAAAGTTGAACACATCCTTAAACAGCTTCTTAACTGGTTTAAAACAGACTGGAAAGTTTGTTTATATCACCAATGAGCAAAATAACGACCTTAGTTTTATGTATAAGAGTTCGCAAGATAGTCTCTCTCTTGCTGACATAAAATCTGTTTTTCCTTACGACTCTAAAAATGACCTCATTGAAATGGATATGTCAGATATATATCTGCAAAACCCAATGAGTAGTGCTGAAAAAAACCAGTGGCAATCCCTATTTGAACTCAATAATCAAAAGTCCGTTGTGCTTTACCAAGCAAAACAGCAAAAACCGTTTGCCCAAAATACAACCATTATGGGTGCGGTTAAACAATTCAATAAAGCAGATTTAGGCTGGAATAAGCTACCGACATTACTGCAGTCAGTAGATCCATTGCCGTTGGCTGATTTAGACAATTACGGGTACCAAGCAGATAAAACACTGACTCGTTATTATGTTGATAAAGAAGCAGCGCTAAATGCTGGACTCATAGAAGATACGATAGAGCCTATTGAACTAAGCAAACAGCTAGTGATTTCGGTTAATTCAGGCGGTGAAGTACTTGCCCTAAAAGATATTACGCAAATCCCTGAGCTGACCAATTATAAAATATCTTCACATCCAGCATGGCCAGCGTATAACAGCTTACCGAAGCAATTTATTGATATTCGAGAGCTGAATAAGGGACTGAATACGAGCATTGATCCAATTGTGAATGCGCTTAGATCGGATGATCATGCCGTTAATCACCAAGGATTGATCAAGCTTCAAACCTTAGTCACGAAAATCAATGACTGTTTGTATTCATACGAAGAAAACAGCATCCCGTCAGCATTGGCACCATTTGGTATAGAAACAACTGCGTTACAGCTGGTGGACAATGATTGGAAAGTTTGGGAATACAACAACCAAACTTTAGATGTAGAAGAATTCGACCTTACCGATAAGATTAAGGACCTGATCCAAAGCGTTCAAAATAATATTAATAATTTAAGAACATTTGATCCCTACTCAATTGGTGATAGCAGTTTTGATCGTGAATTAATTTATGAAAGTTTGGATGACATCGGTACAAGTTTAGAAAGCTTGGATCTCAATCAAATTAAGCAAACCATACCGCCTGAACCTAAGGTTCCAGTAAAACGTTTGTTCAATCGAATTGATCACTTTTTTAGACACACCAAGTTTAAGCCGAACATTCCGGAACCAGTCATTAAGGACTCTTTGACTAAACTCGCTTTAATGCGAAAAATTAAGCAAGAATACCTACAAAAAATTGCAAAGCTCAAAGAAGAACGTCAAGCCATTGTTGAAGCAAAAGCAACACATACCATCAGTGAGCGTATTGAAAAAGCGGTTGCGATTCAAGTCGCTGTTGCTACTGAAAATGCGTATGTTTTGGATCAGCAAGCCTATGAAGATCAAGCTTATGAAATGGAATTGGCATTAAGTCAGTTAAACATCGCTTCTACGCGTCTGAACAATCTTTATGATAGTTTTTTTGATTCAGTGATAGACCGTGAAGAATACGGCACGGATCTGGATAACTTCCTACAAAGCGTTGTCACCGATGATGAATTGCAAGATGAAATGCAACGTCTATTGGATGAAGCGAACGAGTTTGAAGCTACTCACACCTCAAATGACATTGACATTTATCATTTCAACGTTGATCTAGGTGAAGAACCTAACGGGCTTTGGAATGAAGCTGTTAACCAGTTTGATGTGGTTCATTATTATGATGAACAAGATCAAGAGTTATCTGCAGTCGAAAAGTTTGAATATTCTATTTTGGGATATTCACCATCTCAAGAATCTGCAATGCCAGATTTTAACGATATGGTGTTCTCGAATGCTGTATCAGTGCTGGATAACAGTATTGAGGACATGATTGCGACCAGTGCTGAAAATGTAGGTAAAAACTACTTTTCATTTCATCAGCAAATGCCTCGTATTCTTCAACAACTGCATAGTATTAATAGCCAATTTACGGCGCTTGGTGATGGTGATGCCCATAGCATTGCATCACAATATTTATCGGATGAAAGCTTAGAGCGATTCTATAACCTGTTAGAACAGGACGGTAACTACAAGGGTTTTAATAAGCGTATCGATGTGGCTCATGTGCTTTCTGAGCTGAGTAGCAATATTGGCAACAATCCTGACTCCCCTATCCTTAACCGATTACCTGATATTAGGTCGCAACTCAATCATGCGATAAATGAGGAATTACGTGTACGCACGAATCCTGGTAATGCACTGGCCAACGCGATTGTTTTTGCTGCGACCAATGAAGTTTTGTCTTTAAAAGAAACACTCGAAAAAGATGAAATCTATGTGGTAGACAGCTTTCAAAACTATCTGCCTAAGGTGATACATAAAGACCACTTCAACTCAAATACACAAGAACAGCTTTTTGCCTTAAATAAAAAGGTCGCGGTAAGTATGGCGTATAAGCGCTATCTACAAGACTTTTATCAAAATGCCGTGGGTGAAGAGTCTAAATCTGAAGCGGTTACTGCCATTATTAATAATGAGCACAAGCATATTTTGATGGCACTAGGTTATCTAACACCGACCTACAATGAAGTCACGGCGCCAAAAGACTCGAAAATTGAAAATGTCGTCACGTTGACTGAAGAAGCGGTAAAAACCTACCTAGCTGAAGGTAACGCTTTGATGGTTGAGCCTGAAGTTAGCGCACGTTCTTTGGCGGTGTATAGCAGTACGATAGCATCTGATCAGAACTTCATTCGCTTACTGCCGATGGATCTAGGTCAAAAGGTTAGTTCATTACAAAAGCAAAAAACCATTATGATTAATGGTGCTTCTTCGTTTGAACATATCCTGAGCTCTAATCCGATCAGCAAAAACAAGCTGACCTATGATGACCTTAAGAATGTAATTCTTAATCGTATTTTGACCAAGGAAGCGGTACCGAAATATGAAAAAGGCTTAAAGCTTGATATTGAAGTTAAGAATGTCTATGAGCATGCATCAAGTTTCTTGCCACTTGAAAAGACCGATGTTAACAGTGAAAATGACTTTGGCAATCTCTTTAAACATGGGCTTGTGCTTGAAGCATTACAATCGACTCCAGACTCACTCAAGAATGGATTTAACCTCAACCGTGATTTAATCAATTCTGCCCTACTGCAGTCATTTGAAAATCGTTCTATTGAAGAATGGACGGCACTAAAAAATAAATCTCTCGAGACAAAAACGGGATCTCTTTTAAGCATTATCACCAATCCAGAACGTATCAAAGAGTTTGAGTTTCCTGAGATAAATTTTTATCTCACGGTTTCACCAGCTGATGAACAAAAGCACGGTGCGATTAACTTATATTTCAGCGGTGAACAGATTCCGTCTACCGATCGCTTAATCGTTAAATCAAGTCTGAATGACTTAGCTGCAGACGATAAGGCGCTGTTTAAAGCTTTGACGCTTAGCAATGATTCAGTTTTAAGTACGCAAGAGCAAATGCAGTACTTGATCGACTCATTAGAAAAACGCTATCAGATCTTCCAGTCGATCGAAAACCTACACCTTAAAGAAAAGGTATTGTTTAACCCTGAGTTGGACGATTACAAGGCATTAACTTTGCGTGATGCCGATAATCAATACATCGATCCAACGGCGAAACAAGATCTAATCGATTTTGTGAAAAGCAATGATGTGATGACCAATGTTGATTTGATGAACGTCTTTACCGACTACATCCATCAAAAAGAAATGGATCAAGCGTTTGAAAACGGCTCCAAAATTATTGTGGCCAATGACGGTGCTGATTTAGTGATTTCTGTCATAGATAAAGACACACCAGTTTTACAGCATGATCAATTACGGGTTTTTGATAATGTTGAGCAGTTTGCTAAATTCAACGAGCGTGGTGGATTGTTTAAAGACTTCCAGTTAAACGGGATAAAAGCGCATCTTGTGGACCAAGTATTAAATGATCTTGGGTTACGTGAAAACATACTGCAGACAATCAAGGTGCCATTATCACCCGGTTTTGAAAATATTGATGTTAAAGGCCTTAATGAGATTGTGGCTGTTAATATTTCAACATTGGTCAATAAAATTGATTTTACCTTTGGTGAAAAGCTACTTGAATCTAAAGACCGGTTCGATCTCGCGATTAAAGTTGCCGATGATCAATCTCCGTTAAAACTGGCCATTGTGAATAATGCCGAACATCAGCAATTTGTTGATCAAGGCTATAAAATTCTTCCTACGCCAAAGCACCCGAACTCTAAGAACTTCTTAATTACTGATTTTGCAAAATCATTCAAAAAAGCAGAATTATTTAAGTCTCGCGATCAAGTATATAAACCTGAACATATGGTTCAAAGCGCACCTGTTGTAGAAGTTGCCCAAGAACCATTGGTTGAAGAACCGATCGTAACTGAACCTGAAGTTCAAAAGCCTACTGAACCAGAAGTACAGGAAGCAACGGTAGAAGTTGTAGAGCCGACTGAGCCAGTTGCTCCAGAGCAAACATCACTGTTTGAGTCTGAGGGTAAGCCTGAAGCTGAAGCACCAAAAGAGCCAAAAACAACCAAACCGAAAGCCACTGAGTCACGTTCTGAAGTTGGACTTATTGAAGATACGGGTATGAAAATGCCTGGTGCGAAAAAGGATCTGTATGGTCCACGTTTATCGCTCAGTCAGATTCAAGATATGTCGCTTTTGCAAGTCAAAAACCTAATTACGCGTGACAAAATTTGGAAAAAGGAATCGGTTTTACAAGCAAAAGAAGCTGGTCGAGATATTTACATTCACTTGCTGACTGACGCTGTACGCAAGATGACGAATGATCAGCCACGTTATCCGCTTGAAAATGCCACTGAAGAACAGTTTAAAAAAGTAGGTGCTGGATACTATGACGCTGTTTTAAGTATGCGTGATGCTTTAATGGAAGCAAAAACAGTTCGTGAATTTATTCCTAATGCATGTGATTTATACGTTCGTTTGAATGAAGACAAAGATCTGTTCACGGCGTTTAAATCATTAGATCGGTCATTATTTTCATTGGTAGAAAGCTATGCTGAATATGCTGCCACTGACATGATTATTAGTTCTGAATTGGCGAAAACCGATAGTAGTGAAGCACGTAAAACGCTCACTGAAGCACTTCATCATTTACGGAAAGAGTTACCGCCAGTTAAAGGCACCTACTCTATCTATAAAAAAATACGTAGTGCGATTGATGCCAAACCGTTCCAAGACAAAGTAAAAGCGACTGTTACTTTTAGAAGTGGCAACATTATAGATTCGAGTACGCTATTTAGCAGATCTGATGCTGGTCTATCTGAACAAGTAATGGATCTGTTAACTGCTAAAAAAACCAAAGACGCAACTGCAGAGAATGATGATACTCAAGAAGTCTCGTTATCTGAAAAGAATGTATCGAACATTGTAGATGACACGGCGAGTACCTTAGATGCCCTATTCAAAGAGTATGCTAAGCCTCGTACTATGCGTAAGGCATTCAAGCTCAGTGATGTGGTTGTGACGGAAAACATTGCTTCACGTAATGGCCAAGATGTTACAGCACATACCTTGCAAGCGACCTTTGGATTTAAAGCCGTAGAGTTTGGCGAGTACTTGAACCAGAGCGATCGTCAAATCGCATTAAATAACGCATATGACGGTTGTTTCGCTCTTGCTAAGGCACTTGATATAGATCCGAAATTTGTTGGCTTTAACGGTATGTTGGGTGTTGCTTTTGGTTCGCGTGGACGTTCCGCTGCGATGGCACATTACGAGCCATCTAACCGTGTGACTAACTTAACCAAGAATTCAGGTTTTGGCTCGTTTGGTCATGAATTTTTCCATGCCTATGACCATCTCATTTTTAGTGCGATGACACGCAATCAACCAAAAATGATGATGGAAAACGTACAGCCTTATCTAACTCGTTTTGCAGAATTGAATAACATTAAGTCTGAGAAGTATGCCAACATTAACCAAGATTTGTTGCAAGCTGCAGCCAAAGTAAATCAAGCGATGTATTACTTGCCAATGAAAAAGGATGACTCGATAGAAGTACTTCGCACGAATCTTGAGAATCAAGTCAAGTTTTATGAAACCAGCATCAAAACGATTTTGGATAAAACATTGGTAGATCAACCTGACATTGTTGATTTGTTTACGCCAGATAGAGACAGCATAAAAGAGAAAATTAATACGTTTATTGCGGAACGTGGCAAGTTGCATACTGAACTATCTTCATTGATTAACTTCGCTAATCGTCATGAAGATCCTGAACTTTTCCAAAAGGACGCCATACAACATAGACGTTATATGCACGTTGCCCAAGGCTTGCATAAGTTCTTGTCTGAAAA
This sequence comes from Acinetobacter endophylla, assembly GCF_053543775.1. NCBI lineage: Bacteria > Pseudomonadati > Pseudomonadota > Gammaproteobacteria > Moraxellales > Moraxellaceae > Acinetobacter > Acinetobacter endophylla. Next base: position 35,863 of record NZ_JBLVOM010000001.1, read on the forward strand.
TGAGTATCCAATCCCACGGACTGAGCTCAACAAATATATCTCGCAATCTCGTTCTGAAATTGATCATGATCGTGTCTTTGCAGCGCAAGTACTTGGTGCAGCGAACAGTACAGTCTTTAGATCAGTTGTATTCCGTGATTATCGACAAATGTTGCGTAGTCAGTTTGCGATATGTGCACTCGACTTCATCAAAGAAAACAGCCCTAAACCATTGTCAGATGAACACTTAAAGTTAATTTCTTTAAGCTTACAGACGAACGATCGCTTAACATCAACTAATCAATCTCAGCTAAAAACTGATTTCTACAAAAATGCGATGGTATTAGAGGGCTTAACAAGTGCTAAGAAGCCGTATTGGACGACCGCACATGAAATGTTTGCCCGTAGTGGTGAGCAGTACTTACAAGTGACCTTAGCAGAAATGAACTTGCGTAATGATTGGCTTGTTTACCCATGTCCTGAAGGTGGTTCATCTTCTGTAACTCAACCGCATGGTATAGAAAAAGATGCAATCATGAAGGAGATTCGCGAATTTACGGTGAAAGGCCTGGACTATATTCAGGAAAATATTGCTGAACTGCGTTTTGCTGATCATCAGCAGTATGTCAGAAATGCAATGCACTTCTTCCAACCGGGTACAGATCAACATGAGAACCTAGTTAAATGGAATGAAGTCATTAATGAGATGTCACAAGCTGAATACGATGAATATTGGACTAAGCTCATGACCAACATTGAAGTACAAGCAGATCCAGAATTAAGCAAACAAAAGAATAGCGATCCTGAATTGGCACTATAAGCAATTTTGAGATCTTGGATGCTATCCCCTGTGGGTGGCATCTTTTTTTATACGGTGGCATTTTTATTTATAAAAAAAGAAAGAATAGTGCACGGTTTTAGATGGTTTTATTAAAAATGATAGGTATTTAAACAGTGCTATTTACTCGGTATATACTATTTTAAAGAATAACGCTTAAACCCTCCCTCAAAGTTAATTTTTTAGTTTAATATAAGCACATATAAGTACTCGTAAGAGTCGTTTTAAAGTCTTGGATCATGCTATGTGACCAAGTAGGAGACTATAAAGTGAATGAAGTTAAATGGCCTAATTTAACTGGTCTTGGTGCGCGTCTTGTAGTATCGCCAGCCAACAATTTTCGCCCAAAAACGGCGATGCTTGTTGTTAATGAATTTGAGCAATTCAAAAAATCTATTGAACAAAACAGTTCTAAGCAATTTGAACAAGTGTTAATGGATGCCCATTTTTATGAAGTGCAAAATGATGATGGTATTCATGCGTACTACTATAAAAACCCGGCAAAGTCTGGTATCGATCTAAACGATCTTCAGAAGGTCTTTCCAGCGTTTACCAACGATATGAAAGTACCGACTAAGCAAGAAGATATTTATCTCACCAATCTACCGTTTAAAAAGAACATTCCGAACTGGAAAAGTTACTTCGCATCAGCGACCGAACGCCTTTCCGCTTTCCCTGAAGTGTATGTCAGCAAGCTAAACAATGGATCTAATATCCTTGATACGCTGAAAACCAGTCTTCAGGAATCGAACAAATCCTACTTGGCTCAATTTCAGTCTTCAAAAATTCCTTTTAATCGTCTTCAAGATTATGGCTATGAAAATATCTTCTCTAAAGTCTATCTAGATGAAGAATCGGCGATGGCCAGTGGCGAAAGTCCAGATAAACTAGCCAAAATTAAGTTGTCTCCATTTGCAGTACCCGTCAATTACGAAAAAGATGGTTCGTTACTGATTATTGATGACTTGCGCCATATTCCTGAAATCTTTGCTCATGATCCGTATGAAGCATTGGGGTTAAATGACAATATTAACCTGGTGCATTTTGCTCATGAATACGAGTCCACTTTTAATCAGCTGATTGAGCATGGCCGTGGCAACAGAATGTTTAACATGAGCTTTAAAGATGTTGATGCTTATGTACAAAAATTAGCTTCTGATCTTGTTGTGATAGACCGTGTGTTTAATCAACAGCAATTGCCGTATCCAAAGCTATTAGAATCAGCTAAACAAGGTATTCCAGCTTTTTATAAAGATGAACACGGCACATGGATGGCGTCTAAACAAGGTATTGAAACACGCCTTGTAGATAAGATGGTGTATGACGCTGCCATGCTTCGCCATGATGTCTTACAACAAATGGTACGCCAGATGCCAACAGGTAAAGTTTTCTTTGCCGATCTGAGCCAAGAGTTCTCTGAATTCTCTGTAAACATCGTTCCTAAGTTTAATGCGTTCTATGATCACCAATCTGCTGAAATCAAACAGCGTAAACTAGAAGAACAACTCAATGAATCAAATGTTAACGAGATCTTGAATGATCTTGATGTTAATTTTGAGGCAACTGAGAAGGCATCTATTACTGAGTCTGATCTACTCAACATTGCAAATGACCTCCCTACTCCAGAAATTGATGATGTTGCCGTACTTAAAGAGCTCTTAAAGTTTCCTGAAGAATTATTGGATGCAAGAGGCAATGACAAGGTGCGTGATTTCGCGCCGTCTATGCTTGAAATTAGACAGATCTTGGATGTCTATGTCATTCCTAAGGCTACCGAACAAGCTCAACAAATTGAGAAGCAATATAGTGATTATCTAAATCAGAAATATGCTGAAATTCAAGATGTCGTGCGCTCAGCTACACAAACAAAAAACTTCAGCGTAGATGATATTCAAGCGATCTCTGACGAAATCGACACACACAATGTTGAGATCTCAAAACAGTACAATGAAGTTAAAAAAGTCTTATGGCAAAGTGAAACTTTGGTATCTGGCATTACGTCTGCAACAAATACCTTTTTGTTTAATAAAAACAGCTTCTACTACGCTAAAGATGAAAACGGCAAATTTGTAGGTTTTGAATCTGAAGTAGAAAGCAATCAACATAAAGCGGATCTGTTCAAATTACTATCTAAGCAATTCGACAATCAATTGGTTTCAATTAACACGCCTGAGCTTCAGGAATTTGTGAATAATGAAACTGCAGTTGATATGTTGATGTCACGCACGAACAATTATGTTGAGCAAAATATCAATGATTTTGTTGCTGGTGATTTTTCTGCGCCTTTAGAGCTAGAGCAAGATGTACAGCGTTTAGAGTTAAGCGATCTGTGCACGGCTGATCTTGCTAATAACGATAAATTAGCTTCAGCGTATTTTGAAGAGTTTACTCGGCTTCTTGATGAATCAAACTTTGATGAAGCATTTTTAAAACAATCTCTATCACAAACTAAAAGTGCGTCATTCTTAAAGAACGGTGTAAATGAGATTTTATTCCGTAATTTATTGGTGCCAAATGCAAGTGAAAACTTCAATCGTAAGACTAAATCTGATTCTGTTCCTGAGGATATTCTTGCTAAAACTTCATCACATACAGATGGGTTTAGTCTGGACCGTCAGTTCAATCGCTTTGTTGAAGTTCAAAGCTTCCAAAAGGCATTAACAGCCAAATATCCGCAACAAGACTGGTCATTTATCACAAAGGATGACCGTGGCGAAAACATCAAGTCGATTGCTGAAGATATGCAGTCTGACATGGAAGAAGACCGTAAAGATGCAAAGGATCTGTTGTCGAGTATCGAACGTCAGTTTTATTCTAAAAATTCGACCTTATTTGTCTCGAACATGGATCTCGCTGCAGATGAAATCTATGTTCAGATTAAACCAACGGGTGACATTGACGATTTAAAAGTTAAAACCGTTAAATCAAATGAATTTGATGAAAACAAACATTTTTCATTGTCTACCGATGGCTACAAAGCAACAAATCAAGCGTATGCGAACATTGCCAAGTATTTTGTTGAAAAAACCCTATATCTAGAAGATGGCGATTATGACAAGGCACAAAAACTAGCTGCCTTAGTGATTGCTGGTGAAGATAAAGAGCTCAAACAAGAAACTAAGAAAGTCTTTGGTGTAGAGCTGACTGCAGATGACTTGAAGCAAGTCCAAAGCATGCAGTTAGAAGATGGTAAGCTCCAGTTAAACAAAACTGCCCTACCGAACCACAACTACAACAACATTCAGCTATTCAACTATCTGAACCTGATTGATATTAATCAGCGTACAGTTTTTGGCAAATTTGATGTTGAAGTACAAAAAGAATTTGAGGTGATTAAGGATCTTCTCAAACCTAATGTAGCTTTTCAGAATAACGTTAAATATTTTTCTCTAACAGCTGAAGAAGAGAACGTACAGTTCAATAGTGAATCTGAATACTTTAACACTCAGCTAGAAAATGCTGTAAAGCACTATGAAGATCACCACGGCGCAATCAAGATCCCTGATCATGATTTGTTTATAACTGTGTTTCAAAAGAATGATCTTCAGTATATACGCCTCTACAATCATAAAGACAAAAATGCGCCGTTTATTGGGCATTCAGTTTCCCTAGATGCCAATATACATAAGGCTACTGGCTTTAATGATAGAGATGCGGTTAAAACGTCTGCGAATGCTTTGTTTAAGTTATCGACTTCACGCAACAGCATGACGTTTATGCCTCCAGCTAAGTTCACTTTTGAAAAATATTACGAGTCAGATCTCAACTTCTTCAAAGCTAAAGATAGTCAGCAAACTTTAATCAATAAAGTGTTTACGTCTTTACCAAACAAGATGTTCCAGTACATTTCTGATCATCCATCTAATTTCAACTCTAAATTAGATTTCATCAGCAATCTTAATTCTGCAACATACGAAAAGTTTGAGGATCTTAGCTACGATAAAAAACCGAATGAAGTCACTGAGCTTCTGAGCAACATCTCTCCAGCGTACACCTATGTTATCGCTCATGTAGATGGCCAGACAGCAATCATGCCTAAAAACTTAACCAAAGTTTTTGATGTTCAGGCATTTGAAGAAGTTCATCCGTTTGATTTGGTGAACTCTAAACTTCAGAAAAGTGATCTTAAAGAACTTTTTAGCAATGGTATCAATGGTGAACCTGATCCGTTCATTAATAAGCTCAAATTTAGTGTTGTATTAAACCGTGTAGGTAATCCAGAACTTGAGGATATTCAGCCTAGATTTATGTTAGAGCAGATCGCCGTGAATGAGGCGTTTGCAGAAAAATATAAAACCTTAACCGCTTTAAATGAAGTCAATGCCGTCATGCTTGAGCATGTCAAAGCATTACAAGATACGATTAAACAGGCTTATGCTGAGCATTTTGTAGGTTCCAACCCTAAAGTTCACCAATACAAGTTGCTAAACAAATCATCTCAACAAGATGAAACACCGCAATTGTTTATGGTTGATACGGACTATGAGCCTCAATTAACTGCCGTGCTTCTTCGTATACCGTCTCATGACTATCAGTATCAATTGATTACTGGTTTTGATGATGTAGACCAGTTTAGTCACGAAATCTTAAATGCTATCGAATCTAAGGTTAATTTCGGTACCACTTTAGAGCAATTAGCACTATCTAACTTGCCTGAAATTCAGATTAAACACAAAACTGACTTTGAGAATAAACAGTTAGCAAGTTTGCATTTCCAAACTTTGATTACGAATACGCTTGGTGCTCTATACGATCAAACCGCACACATAAAGCCGTATATCAAAACTGAAAATCACAAATTGTTTTTGGCCATCAAGCCATCGACCGACAATGAATATGCATCGGTTAAACTTTTTGGTGATAAGTCCGATATTCACGGTGATTACAAGTCTCTGTGCGTTTTTCCTGTTAAAAGTATGCGCTCAGTTGAAGATGTCTTACAACTTCAAAACCGTGTGTTTACTGACTTCACGTTTATCGATCAATTGGTACCAAAAGACAAATATGTGCCTGTTGATGTAAAGGTAGAGCCAAGTGACTCCCCTGCTATGTACTTAGGTGATGTAGGTGCCAAGTTTGGCGGTGCACATAAAGATCGCTACGGTGAATACATTTCATTGGAATATATTTCAGCGACATCAGCCGATCAAACAGCTACGGACTATCGAAAAGCAAAAATCGTTGCAAATAAAGAATTCCAAGCTTGGTACACCAATACGCCACTCGGTATTGATGACAAAATATTCGTAAAGGCAATGTATGACTACTGCCCAACTAAACCGTTATTCTCTAAAAATGCGTTGATGCTTGATAGCCAACGAGCGACAGAATTACGTGCGTATGTGGCTGTTGTTTCTAACATCAGAAATTTGATGGTAGATACTCAAGAAGAGTTGATTCATGCGGTAAGAAACAATAAAAGCTTATCTGCTGAAAGTCTTGGTATGACTGATCGCCAACGTAAAGACTATATCGGGCTTTATAGTAAAGGTACCAAGAACAACTACAAAAACTACTTCGAATTGCTTAGCAATTTGAATGAGTACTACATTATGCCAGAACATACAGGCGGTATCAGTGTTCAGCTTGAGAAAATCATCGAAAAAACGATTGATAAAGAACTCAGTGAGATTCTATCAACAGGTAAGATCTTTGATTTTTACGGTAAGTCGAAAGTCACTAAAGATGTGAGCGATGCGATCAGCAACATGCAACGTACTGGCTTATATTCAACTGTGCTTGAACCATACGTTCTGAAAAGTGCGATTGAAAGTGGTTTAGTTAAAGCTGAATCTGCACCTATTTATGTTAAAGATCCTGTTGCACCAGTTATAGAAGCAACGACTGAAGCTGTGAATACACCTAAAGCACCACGTTTGCCGTCATTTACCAGTGAAGTGAAAAAACTTGAAAATGGCTTTGTGACTGAAAAAGTCCAATCAAGTATTTACGGATTGTTAAATTACTCTCGTACTGGTCCTGATCATCGCCAAGGTGCCGATGTGGATTCATTCAAGCTTAAAGATGACTTTTCTATCCGTGGTGTTGAAGTAGGCAATAAAGTTAGTCCTGTGGCTCAACAGTTGGTTAATGCCGTGTATGACTCATTGGCTGACTTAAAACAACTCATGGGCTTTAAATCAAACAATGGTTTATTGAACTTGGGTGTTGCTTTGGCTTCACGCGGAATTAAAGGATCTGCAGCGCATTTTGAACTGTCTAAGAACGTGGTTAACTTAACTCGTGATAGCGGATCTGGAAGTTTGGCTCATGAGTATGGCCATGCGCTAGATGCACACTTGGGAATGTTGGAAAAAGCGGAAGTATATAAAAATCACGCTCAAATGAATCGTTCTGTACTTCAGGACTATTATGAAGACATCCCTAATTTTGAGATACCAGGTGCACGACACTTCTTATCAAATATGTTGGATGCTGGATACTCCCCTGTTACTGAGTCCGGTCGTGCTTTTGAAAAGGTACATCGTGCGATGATGAATGAGCCAGTTCAGCCAATGAAAAATTACGGTCAAGTACTTCATGAGAATGCTGAGACTGCAATCAAGGCGTACCACACTGTTGCTGATTCAATGCATGATGAAGTGATTAAGAATAAAGAGAATTATCCTAATTCTACGCGCAAAACCTTAAACAGCTTCTTTGACTGGCACCAAAAGCACTATGAAGATCTCATTCGCCGTCAGTTTGAGAAAATTGAAGAGTACTTGAAGAAGTATGAGCGTGAATATAAAGCTGATACAAACCTATCTTTCTTCAGTACAGTTCAAGACAAGGTGGATGTCATTGTCTCTAAAATTAACACTGACATTAATGCTATAAGCTTTAAGTCGTTTGAGCGCTATCAGCAAAAACTTAATGATATGCGCCAGCCAGAACATCATTTACCTACAACCGGTTTGGAAGAAAAAATTACAGGTGTTGCGAACGCAGCGAATGTGGATTTAAAAACACTATCGCAAAACCTATCTGAATACTTGATAGAGTCATCTAAATACAAGTTCTATAACCTGGTAGAGAAGTACATGCCTGAGGGAGTTAAAAATCCTCATACTCAAATGCAAAACTTCTTTGATAAGTCGCAAGACGTTGAAGTTAACGTAGGTGATATTCGTTTTAGTGACAATCTATCGCGTTATAAAAAGGACTGTTTAAATATCGACAGTGCTGAAAATCGTGCAACGCCGTATTACGCGACCAGTACCGAAATGTTTGCTCGTTATTTTGAGACTTATTTGTACTCTAAAGTTTCAAATGAAAATGAAATGAAAAACTCATTTTTAATTGACGGCTACCCTACCGTACAACCTAAAGGTTTAGAGTTTGAGATCTGCAGAAACTTGACTGAACAATTAGTCGAAACTTGTGTGAATGAAATATTTGATCAAGATCTGCAAAACGAAAATACCCAAAAAATTATTGCTGAAGTTTCGATTGAAAAAGAAAATGAAGCTGACCAATTAAGACTTGAGATGTGAGATAACTAAATGCAATACGAAAATATTCATGAAGCAAAAACGCCACTTAAAAGCATGATTACTCGTAGTCATGCCTATATTCGCCTGTTGGTAGAAAAAAGTATGGCTGATGGTATTAAGTTTAAATATCACAACGGTAGACGTTTAACTCAAATTGATGATCCTGAGCGTGTTGTTTCTCAAATCTTCCCTTATTTTTTCCGTTTAGTTTTCTTGGAAATATCAACTTATTACGGTCAAACATTTGATGGTCTTAAGTTTCATTCTAAGAAACGTGCAACAGGAACATTGCAATTAGAGGTCAGTATTCTTGAAGACAAAATACCGAACCAATTAGAGTTTTTCACCTTTATTAGTTACGTTTTTAACTATGGGTTTTTAAAAAATCAATTCCATGAAGACTTAACCCTTTTAACCAAAGCAACAAAGTTTGCCAGTTAAAAGTTAGATCCATTTTAAATCTTAGATTTAGGTATATACTAAAAATAATTTTTAAATATTTAAACTTTCAATGTGGCTTTATAATCAAATAAAGCCATATTGATTTAGAAACAAGTTAGATATTTCTGAATTAAAAGTGTGGCGAAAGTATCAGTTTTATAAGTCAAACAGTCTGCAGTCTTTTAAGTAACTGTTGTAACGAAATAGTCATAACTGAGTCGCTGTACATTTGATGTGTATGCCCTTTTATTAATCCCATTGGAGATGATCGAATGCAAAAACCATTGCATGAAAATCTTGAAAACTTTCTGCCTTACTTGAAAAGTGAACTCGCTGCCAAAGGTATTTTAAGTGCGTCACTCAAAACCATCTTTTTGAACTACATTGATCAGATCACAAAAGAGAATAGATTCGTCAGCCATACCAATACGACCGATCGACAAATTGTATATATAGAACGTGGCGATGATGCATTGATGTTGCGCTTTAAATATTTTGTTGAAAATAATGAGTACTTAGAAGTTGAGTTAATCATCACGGATACTCATGTAAAGTTGGTTTATGCTGAATCACCAGAATTACACTTGCTTTATGATGATGAAACACCAATTTGCTTAGATGCTGGCCAGTTAATCAAGTGTACCAATGACTATGGAACATCACTTGCTACTTTAATTAGCGCCCTATTCCAATGTTTACTCAGTGATGATCCACAAAAAAATATCCAAGACGTACTTAATCAAACTAATCTTTTTGACAAAGTTTCAGATGAAAATGCCGAATTAAACAAGGGTTCACATGATTTCGATAACCGACAAAATCAAGCAAATATCTGGGTTTTCTGATTCAGATTCAGAAGTTGTTAAGGATAGTGTTTTATCCTTATCTACTGCTTTGTGGATCATGAATATACTCATGTCCACAAATTTTGTTATTGGTTTAACCAAGAGAGATCAGAAGCTTTTTGATAATGCCAAAGAAACACTGATTACTGAAATGAAGCGGTTAAATTACAATCTTAGCGATTATAAAGTACTCCCTGTTTCAAAAAAGAATGAACCGCTTTTGCTTCAAATTAAACTTGAACAAAAATCAGATCGGATCATAGATTTAGTCAATGCCAATTTAAAGGATTTATCCAAAGACGAGTCCATGGTTATTGAAGTTCTTTATGCAAATTTAATGAATAGTAATAGTGGTGTTTGCATCACTATAAGCGATATTCATGATAAAACAGCGCTTCAAGTCAGTGAGATTCTTACTGACATTTCAAAAGAATTAAAGGTATCTACTTTATCCGATGTTCTTGATATTTATGCACGACCAATTGAACATAATAATGCCAAGGTGAGATTTACCCTGGTGAACCCATGGGCATTATCAACCGATAGAAAAAAGACTCTTTGCATTGCTGCACCCATATTCAATGAATACAACAGTCCATTTAAATTAATTGCACTTCTTCAAAATATCATTTATCTAATTAATCAGAAGTGTACTAAAGAGACGGACCTTCTATTCGATTCCATTAACCTACCAAAATTTCAAAATAGACTTTTTGGCCAAAGCTTTTTTTATATTAATTAGGACTAACCATGAAAAACCAAACACGCCCATTTACTGTAGTGTTGTTGGCTCCTATTGCAGAACAACCTATTCATGCTTTAGTTGCGCCATCAGGTGATTCAATTCTGTTATCACAAGATACGAAAGTCTCTACTCTCGCAAATTGTCCAGATATGATCGAATCTGAGTTCGGTACATATGATGAATTTCTTATCGAACATCGCGATCAATTTATGCTGTTTAACCAAGTCGCATCTGATTTAGATCCTGATCTAATTTTTCCTAAAGTGCATTCAGACCTACTTGAAGATAGCTTATGTATTATTCGTTCTATTTTCGCTTTTGAACGTTTCAAATTAGAAGAAGAACAAAAGAATGCTACTCGTAAAGAGCCTAAAGAAATTAATCAAGAATATTTAATGAAACGTGCGATAGACCAGGCAATGACTTTAGAGCAAGATGTTTCTGACCTTTCATCAAATGTAGAGCGCTTACAAAGCCCGATGCCTTAAACTCCATTAAATATATTTAAAATTAACTTTAAACCCTCTCTTAAAACTTATATGCTTATTAGTAATAGTTTAAGGGTGTGGTTTAAAGTATTTTTAAATGGATACAAATTTAGTTTTTTTCGATGACTTTAACGCTACTTCTAACACCTCTTCTGGTGAAAATCACCGTTCTTTAAATAACGTACTATTCTTCTTTCTCAACTATCATAAAGGTACGTTTTTAGCTGATACGATATTTTTTGATACCCACTATCAAACAATTGACAACCGTAATATTGTCGGGGTTTTGCCTGTTCTTTTTAGTATCTGCCAGATTGACCGTTCAGAAGGTCACACCGGGCAAATAGTCGATATTCAACAGGATCTAAATAACGTAGATGAAGATGATTATGAACCTGTAATTGATATAGATGATACGCAAACATTTAACTTGTTCTACCACTTCCTTAAACCATCCAATGATGCACCTGTAAAACCACACCTTAATCAACTAAAAGTATTACCAGACAACTTAATCGATTCGATTAAACACCATGAGCTTTTAAATTACATTCTTGCTCTCATTGAGAATAAGATCTGGACCGATTCTGATGTATTTAAGTATGAGTACAAAAATAGGTTTTTGTTTTGCGTTTTTATCTATTTGTCCAAGGCCGTAGATCTAAGTTTTAATAGCTCTCACGATTCTTTCACGAGCTGGCTTGAACTGCGTAACCTATCTTGGTTTGGTGCTAATGAAGTTGATACCAGTAACTTTGCAACATTAGAGCTTTATATACATGCCCTATCCTACACGCTTAAACTGGCAAACCATATTGTAAAAGCAATCATCAATAATAATGTGACGCCGTTTAAAGTTGCACCGCAAGAAGAATTGTTTTACTTTTTTGCTGAACGTACAGACGCACGTTCTC
>NZ_JBLVOM010000001.1:47628-63930 GCF_053543775.1 Acinetobacter endophylla
CTCCTAATGAAGAGACTACACCGCCGTATACGCCAGCGGAAGATGATGAAACTTTTTCCACTGAACTTTCTAGTGCTCCAGTACCAGCACCGTCAAATAAGGAAACACCAAAAGTAACCGATGCTTATTTATTGGTTGGTGCGGATCTTGAGGATTCTGAGTCCACAACATCAGAAAAGAATGTGATTACTCAAGACTTCAACTACCAAGCACGTTTAAATGAATTATATGAGCTGTCAAAATTCATCAAAGATGAAATTATAGATGCTCCAATCATTTCTATTAATCAAGCGTGGAATATAGTGCAAGATAAATGGAAGTTTTATCTCGATACTTTTTCAAGTAGCTACTTCAATATGAATGATTTTGAGAAGACGGCTATTCTTAAACAATTGAAATCACTCAAAGCCAGTATTTTTATGAACTGGTTTGATATTAAGTCGGGTGCTGGCCAGCAAGTATTTATTGATCTAGTGTCATACGACACGTTTAAGATTGAGTTTCTTTCTTCTGAAGCTAAGATTATCCAAACTTACATGAAGAACCGTATTAAAAATCAGATGTATTTTGAAACTACGGCGCCACAACCAAAGTTTTTGAGAAATCTAAACAACTTATTTAATGAACGTGTCGATACGCAAAAAATTAAAGACATTGAAAACCCTGAACTTTTGTTGAAGGTGAATGGCATTCTTGACGGTGTTACCAAAGATCTCATTGACAATATCAATCTGCATTTATCAAATGACATTTATCTTGTGAACTACTTTTCTAATGTAGATAAGGAACTGGAACCGCCCAAATATCACTTATTAGATATTTTGCTTCGTACTTCAGTGCTTAACCTTATCTATGTTTGTCCTACCGCATCACTCAATGCTACCAAGGATCTTCTAAATGCAATCACTGATCCTGAAATTGAGGTTTCAGCTTTTGACACATTCGACCGCAAACAATATCAAAATCAAATTGTAAAAGAACTCGCATGTTCATTCCGTCAGCGCATAGATCCATCTGAACTTTTGAAGCTAGATATTACGTAGATATAAAAAATGCCCATCATTCGGGCATTTTCTTTTTAATGGTTAGGCTTACCAAGGTCTAGGCTCTGGTGGGCGTGATGTGTATTCATTATCCATATTGTTTTCAGATTCATTGTCTTGGTCCAATTCTGGATCTGTTTGTTTGTAGCGGTTTTGGTAATCTTGCTGCTCAATTAAATCTTCTAGAGCCATTTCTTTAAAGTGACCAACAAGTAATGAACGTGTTTCTTCTTGGTATTCTGGTTCTTGCGCTAATTGACGTCCAATTTCATTCGGTAGTTTATTGTCGTAGATATATTTTAGGTTGGTTCGTTGTGTTTGTAGTGTAGGTTGTGGGTTAAACTCGTCAGTAAGGGAAACTACTTTAGCTTCACTAAAACTAGTGCCACAATAAAACACGGCTCTGGTCGCGTCTTGAAGTATATCTTCTTCGTTCTGTATGTTTTCCATTTGGCTTAAACCCTTTATTAAAGTCAGAATCTTAAAATTAAGAGATGTATTAAGATACCCAATTATACTTCAATAAATTTTCAATTTGTACCTTTAACGCTTCTTGCTCTAATCTGTCTAAACCTATTGTTGCGATGTTCTCTAAAAACTTGTCTTTATACTCGTTGTAACTTTCTATATCGTCTTTTTTAATGGTTTTGTCTAGATTTAACGTAAGCATGAGGTTTAATACTTTTAATATTTTTAGGTTCTTCCGTTTTTTGAGAACTTCAATAGGATCTAATTCAAAAGTATTTATTTTATCTAGTTTTTCTTTATAAGTTATTGCCATTAAAGGATTTATGCTTTGGTTGAGTATGTAGGATAACTCTAAAACAGTTATATCTTTCCCCATATCTTTAGATACAGATTTCTTAATTTCCGACAGTAAAATTAAGTGAGATGTAAACTTTGCTTTATCCATAATAGTCTCTTGTATTTAAACTAAATCATTAAAACAATTAGCAAGTCATGTTTAAACTTTCTGTATATACCAATAACAGTTTTGTGGTACATTATTGCTAATTTAAAAACCATTGTTATTTGTAATAAAATGGTTTTAATGATTCTTTGGTTAAAAGGTATTAAGCCTTTTAGTTAAACGTCTAACTTGTAATTTATAACACTTTGCTTTTAGTCGTCTTAAGTAAGCGATGTATAAGAAGCATTAAGAAAAACGGTGAGTTAGCTATGAGTTTATTTTGTCAATCGACAAATCCGAATTGTGATGGCGACCAAGCCGTTACTCTTCTCTCATCTATCTTTGGACACGACTTCATCAATGCGTTTATCAATGCGTCTGGACCAGCCTCGACAGTACCATCATCAGGTTTACTCACTAATATATTATTAGGCGGTGTAGCTAGTGTGGCAATGTCGTTGGTTTTGGTTTTTGCGATCGGTATTGGTTTAACAGCACTTTTGAAAAGCGCCCAGGACGGTGAAGCTTTCGGGAAAGATTCAAAAGTCACTACGATGTTTTCCCGAATATTATATTCGATTATTTTACTTTTACCTACGGCGTCCGGCTACTGTTTCATTCAAGTAGTCGTGCTAGGTATGGTGCTATGGTCAAATAATGTATCCAATACAATTAATAATAGAACGTTAGGCGAATCCTTAATGGCTTCGGCTAGTTTGTCAGATACGCACGATCATCAGCGTGACATCTTTGGATTTAGGAAAAATGCGCCTGTTATGCTTCGCCAGTTGCATTGTATTAACGTTCTAAACCAAGAGTTTTATACTCTACCGCCAGCATTCGGGCGCTATTTTAGTGATGGTGCTTATGGGGCGAATGCTAATCCTGGTGTTAGCATGACTGCAGTAGAGAAAAAGCAAAACTACATTGATAAAACCGCTAAAACTGCAAGTAACTGGACATCTGTTACTTATAACTTCGCTTACGCTGACAGCCGTTTAGAAGTTGGGGGCAAAAAAGAGCCGATCTGTGGCGGTGCTTCAATGAACGTTGTTAATCCAGCTGCGGTTAATGCTGAGTTAATGGACATTCCTGTTTATAAACTTCGCCAATCAGATCAAAACAAGATCAACGTTGCTTTGGCAAATGTTCAAGCTAAGTTACAACAAGAAAAGAACAATCTATATCGTCAATTCTTTATCGATTTAGAAAAGTGGTATATCGCATATCAAGTAAGCCCTAATGCCACTGAACAGGAAGGAACATTCCCGATTAGTAAAGCTGCTATGGATGCTTTCAATGCGCTAGTTGATAATTATGTGAATAAGAGTCATACCGTAACGAATAATGTTCTGACTTCTGAAAATGGCTATACTGCGGTTCAAACTGTTGTTAATACGCTAAATCAGCGCGGTTGGATGATGACGCCTGAAGCTCGTATTAAAGTAGGTCAATATCGCGCTATTGTTGAGAAGTATATTACTGAACCTTTGTGGACGTTCAGCCCTCCTACACTGAATTCAGCAATCATGAGCAACTCAAAAGGTGAAGCAATTTATAACACCGTTTATGTTGCAATGGATAATGCTGTTGGTAGCATTACATCCAACAATAATTGGGTGGCAAACGGCGATATTGCCGACTCTACCAACTTAATATCAATGTCTACCGATGGTGGTGACTCAAACAAAGTATCCAACATCGATCAAAAGTTTTCGGCATATGGTTCTGCTTGGGCAACAAACATTACTAAATCATTGGTAATGGGTGTATTGGTCGGTGAAAAAGGCGATGCGGAATTATTAAATAATAATTCGTCAAGCTCAAATATCAGCCCTACTACATTGCACCGCAATACGAATGTTATCCGTAATATTCAAGATACTGGTGAAGCAATCTTAGTCTATAAAGCTGTGGCTCAAGGTACTGTTGTCGGCATGAAATTAGTCGTGCTTACTGCTCGTTCTGGTTCTGCTCTTGTTCAATGGGTACCAGGGCTTAAGGGCGTAACTGAAGAAGGCACCAACGCTTTAGAATATGCCGTTGAAAATATCTTTGCTCCTATCCTTGGTCAGCTAGTAACGTATTTGACGATTCTTGGTGTGTGGATGGCGGTTGTTATTCCATATATGCCAATGATCTTCTTTGGTCTAGCTTGTGTAGGTTGGATCATCCATATCCTATACGCTGTGTGTGGTTTGCCTTTATGGGCGCTAATGCACATGATCCCTGAGCGTACTTTTGTCGGTAGCCAAACACAAGGTTATGTCACGGTATTAACGTTGTTCATGCGACCAATATTTATCATTGTTGGTTTCTGGATGGCTGAAATTATTATCGGGCCAGCTCTTGTTACGCTTACTGATATGTTCTTTAGCTACCAAGGTGCAATGAGCATCGCTTATTCATCTAATACGTTTACAGTTATCTTTACTGAGCTGATTACGTTTATCTGGAAGTTCTTCTTATATCTATTCTTGATGACTTCAGCGATCTACCTGATTTACGGGTTGGTATTTAGTGTTGCTGACCAAGTACAACAATGGATTGGTTCTGGATTGAATGGCGGTCAGTGGGGTGAAACAAACTCAAAAGAAGCTATTCAAAAGTTTGGTGGCGCTGCAAGTACGTTGTCTGGTCCATCTCCAGCATCTCGCCGTCCTTTACCGCCTGGTAGACGTCCTGATGGTGGTAAGGGTGGTCCAAACAATCCGAAAGGTGGTGGTGGTGGCAATGGTGGTACAGGTGGTAATACATTAGGCGGTACTGGTAGTACGACTGCATATAGCCCTGTAAATATGCCAGCTAGATCCGCTTCTTTTGGCGCTGCAACTGGTGGTACAGGTGGTATTACTCCAAGTGGTGTCACTGGTGGTACGGGTGGTAGAACTGGTCTTGGTGCTAAACCAACATCACCTACCCCAAGCCAAGGTCAATCTACATTCGGTATGGGTGCTACAAGTGTAAGTGGTACAAATAATACGCCTACTACTGGTGGTGGTCTATATGGTGCAAATGCTTACGGAAAAACAGCTTCTACGTTTAATCGTGGTGTAGCTAAAGCATCAGCATCTAAGACTGGTTCTACTTTCGGTAGTGTGAATGTTGCAAGTGGTACTGGCTATACGTATGGTACTGGTTCGACTCCTAATGCACGTTTTGGTGCTAGTTCTAGTGCAACCAAGAAATCTAATATTTCTGGCCGTAGCACTATGACTAATCGTGTGCGTTCAGGTTTAAGTTCAACTCTGTCTAAGTTTAAAGGTAAACCTTAAAATCTAGACAATAAAAAATGGTGCTTTATAAGCACCATTTTTTTTATCAAAATATTCATAATTAAAAGTTGATTTTCTGAATGTTGTTTTTGTTTGTAGAGTTAAAAATAAATCTACGAACGCCGATATTAACAAGTTGCTGTTGATCTTTCTCTAGCTGACCAACTGCATGACTGTAAGCACGGTTCAAATTGTTATATGAACGGTTTTGCACAAGTAAGTCAAAGTTGTTGATACGCTCTTCTTCTAACTCAATTTGCTTGTTATTAAGCTCGATGTCTTTTGCTTTCATTTGGGCGCAAACATTGTTGTACTTGTTCGCCAGCTCATTGTGCTTGCTTGTAACGTCATCAATGTGTGCGTTCGCTTCAGCAACCAATTCGTTATACTGATTTGTAATACCTTTGATTTTGTTTTCTAGCATTTCAATGTGAGCTAACAAGGCATTTTCATTCTTCTGGTGTACTTTGTTTTGGATTAAAAAGTCTAATCCCATTGAAGCGCGGTCAATCGCTTGGTCGAAAGTAGCGCTTAAAACGTGTGCGTGATTTAACATATTTAGATACCTCACTACTTTTATTAAATTAAAATATTAAAACCATGTAACCTTATTCTTAAACCTATCAATAAGATTAACGCTATATGTATATACTATCTTAAAACAAAACCTAAAAACTTTTTTTAAAGTATAAAATAAGTATTTAATCGTATATACTTAATCCGTCCACTTAGATATTAGGGACATTTAATAAGAAGTTAATTTATTTTAAGAACTTCCTTTAAGCCTGGCGATTCACTTATGAAATTTAGACCCTCATTTCAATTAAAGCCCTTGAGCTGTGGCATTAAAGTCGCAATTTTAGTGACTTGCTCGGCTTTTATTTATACCGCTAACGCCGATCCTATTTCTGAAAACGTAACTGCTACAAACGCTAATACGGCAAAAGTTCCTAACAACGCTCAAAAAATGATTTTCCATAAATATTCGATCATGCCGAATGATGGGCGCCGTAGTGCTGGTCGTTTTGGTGAATTTCGTTTGCGAGGGGGCGCTGCTGGTAGTCATAACGGTATTGATATTAGTCGTGCGAATCCTAATGACCTTACACTTAAAGCAATTGGTTCAGGTTCTATTGTCTCTTATGACACACGTTCATCTGGTTCAAGCAACCAATCAACCACTAACCCACTAATTATGCAGATGGATACTGGCGATCGAATCATGTATCGCCATACTGATCCATCGTATCAAAAAAAATTTAACGCTTACCCTGGTCAACGTATTCAAGCTGGTCAAAACATCGCACACATGTCAAATAAAGGCTGTGGTTCATGTGCCGTGCATTTGCACATTGAATATGGTGTAAAGGCAAAACGTGGGCTAGATGTTTGGCTGAATAAAAACTTAGATCAAGTTTTTAAAAATCCATCCATTGCACTTCAGCAACGCGTTAAAGGATCTGCGCCATATGTGGGTAGTTCTGAATATAAGTTAACAGATCCTACGCCATATTTACCTCAGGACGTTGTGATTAGTGTCTCGCCACAAGGACAAGCATTAGAAAACAAATACACACCGTACTTGGGTAACACCATTAGGACTCAATGGAATGCCTTATATTCATCATCAACAGGAATCACCCTCCCCGTTTCTTCATCGGTAGATGGCATTGCAGTAAAACAAGGCAAAAAGCTTCCAGCACTTGCATTTAGTGGCGATGTTTCGATGGATGCTTATGGATCTGCACAAGTGCAAGTCGCTCAAATGATTGCTGACGGTACTATCTCACCTGAAGCAGCTGCAAGCGGTACCATTTATGCAAATGATGTTGCTCAATATGCACCGCCTAGAACTATATTTGGTGGTACGGCTGATGATGTGGGTTTTGATATTGGTGCACTTAATTCTACGCCAGCAGAATTAATTGAAAACATTGGTACTGGACGTTATGGCAACTCTAAATGGTTTAATGAATTAGCAACCATGTCGATGATGGGGCTTTTGATTGAAAAGCTAAACATTATCAATGCACAAAACTATTTGACTAAAGAGATCCATAAACAAAATGAACGCTTAGAGGCTCTTTTGGCAGCTTATACAGCGTCAGAAACTCAACGCTATTCTGGCCGTGTAGATGAACTTTATACGAAAGCTGAACAACCAACTGTTATTCCTGAAGTAGCAGTAGTTGAAATGCAACAGCTTTTTGATGAAGGTGGAAACGGGCAAGTTTATTCAGATGCACAAATCTTAAAAGGTGGACAAGGTACTCCAGATCGTAAATGTGGTTGGGGTATACCAGGTGCTTTTGGTGCGGTTAAAGATGGTATTAAGCGTGTTGCTTTAAAACATGGTTATAACCCTAATGACGTTGCAGCTATTCTTGGTTTTGAATCTGGCGGTTTTAATCTTAAAATTGACAACAACGCTGGTGCATATGGTTTAAGTCAATGGACTAAAATTGGTATAACAGATATTAATGCTTCAGATTTAACAGCGAGAGGAATACCAGCTTCAATTAAATCAAACCCTAAGCAAATCACTACCCTGAGTGCTCAACAACAAGTCGAATTATTAGATTTATACCTTGCAGTAAAAGCACGACAACGTAAAAGCGACTATAATAATAAAACAATAGCTGGGTTTTATGCTCTAGTTTTAGGTGGACCATATAAAAGTCCTAGTCGTGAATATAATGCGAACAGAAACCTTGATAGAAACCCTCGTGATGGTGTTGTGACTTTAGGTGAAGCCGTTACATTTGAAGGTATTGTTATGCGTTTATGCCCTTACTATTCTGAATACCCTTAATAGAGCAATTAAAGGAAATATTATGAAAAACAGATTTTTGTCTTTATTGGGTTTTAGCCTTTTAGCATGTGCATCTTTTAATGCTAGTGCTAATACTAGCTCAGACTCTATTCGTGCTGAACTTGAAAAACTGCGCTTAGTAAACGTTAAATGTGCTGCGGTTTCTAACGATCCATTTGATGCAAAACACCTAAATTGCTATACAAATGTTTATAACCGCGCAAGTCAGCTTGGTAGCCTTGCTTCTAAATATATTAATAATGAAGAAGCTCCGCGTGTTCTAGCTGATCACAATCGAAACTTTACTCAGTTACTTGCTAACTGCGATCAGTTATACGCTGGCCAGACTGCAAAGTACAAAACACTAAGCATGCAATGTAAAGCGACCAACAAATTAGGTTGGGCAATGTTTATTCCGGCATTAATGAAGTAATAAAGGATCAGATTATGAAAAAGTTTTTAAGTTTAGCTTTGATATGTGCTGCTACCATTATTACGTCATCTGCCAACGCTGGTTATAAGACCAAAGCTGAAGCTATTCAAGCTTATAACAAGGTACAAGCCGAGTATCAAAAATGCGTATTTAATTATAATGAAGCGCGTGATTCTGAGTACGGTTCACCAGAACTTAAGTGCAATACACCGTACAACCAATCATTAACACGTTTCATCAAAGACGTTCGTGCGGAAAGTCAAAAGAATGCTGCAGCTTGGCAAGCAATCAATATACAACATATTAAATTTAGCCAAAACTGTGATAGTCAAACTATGGTGAGTTCATACAATCCATCGTTTTTTATTCGTCAATCTTATATGTGTGAATCCTCTGCTTTTACATCTTTAGCACAAGTGGCAATCGACCTTTCTTATTAATTTCAAAACATAAAAAGGGCATCTATAAGATGCCCTTTTTTGTCGTTTGGTTTTAGACTTTTTCTATAATTGTTTCGGTATCTGGTGTTTCAACTTCAAACCCAAAGTGAAGATTACCGTATTCAATTGCTTCTTCTACCCAATGCAAGCCCATGTTTTGCTCATTTCCTACTTTGCTTGAATCATAAGCCTCAAGGGGCATCACCCTCTTAATATCATTTTCGATGAAAAAATATGTATAACAGTGAGGGTGCACGTAGATTCCATCAAAATAAAATGGAATTAAATATCTCCCCTTTAATTCCTTAAACTGCTCAATTGTATGTTTACTTGAAGCAATTCCACCGCCTGAATCTATGACAATGCTTCTAAAAGATCCTGAAGGAATATCAACGATAGCTAGGCCATCGAACGTTTCTACACCATTTAATATCTCTTTAGTTTTGAGAAAAACACCTGGTTCAAAATGGCGTTGCTTGAAATTAAAATCTTCTGTGAAACTAAAGTTTGACTTTGTTTCCTTTTCAATTAGATGAAACATTTCAAGAAGTGGTGTGATTATATCTGCGACCTGTGAGCCCTTTTTCTTAACTAGCTCCATGATATACGGTTCGTGATGAAACTCTCCGCGAATATAACTAACATTGTGACATGCCTGAAACACTCTATTTTGCAGAACTTCAACTTGATTAGGCATTTGAAATCTCCATATTTTTTGAATTTAAGTGTTCCAATAAATCATTAATGCCATCTGTAAATAATATGTTTTTGGCTCGTGTTACGGTCACATACAACAGCCGTTTTTCATCTGCAGAAATCATTAGCTTTTTATCGAGAATTTTATAGTTAAACCCTTTTGCGATTAGGACATTATCCCACTCTAAACCTTTACTCTTGTGTGATGTGCTAATGACCAAAGTGTTTTTTGGGTCAGTTTCATCATCAGCCATACTATTTTCTAACGCCCACTCAATCACTTGCCATGAGTATTGGTTTGTTAGATCCAGAAAGGTTTTTAATTCTGTAGTTGCCCCCTCCACTTCTCCAAACACTTGTATATGGTCCACAAGCTCTTGGTAGGAAGAAAAGTTTTGAAGCTCTTTACACGTTGGCCGTTTATTTGCTCTCAGTTGAAAAATACCACTAAAAATATCTTTACTGCGCTTTCCATCAACCTCAAGACGTATTTTCTTTTCGCCATTAAGGTAGCTATGAAACTTAAAAAAGTATTCAAAAGCCGTAGCATTTGTTCTACAAATAATCGCGTTCAATGAAGATGGTGCATAACTTGATGTACTGAAAGTGGTAACTTTTGACGTTTTACTTGGTAAACCTTTTAACTGTCGGGTTTCACCAAAAAGTTTATTGAGAAGTAGATTAGCTATATCTGCAACTGCATTACCAAACCGAAACGACTGCTCTAAGTACAATGCTTCAAGATCTAGGTTCTGTAAAATATCTTTCGCACCCCTAAAGCCATAAATGCTTTGGTATGGATCTCCAACAAAAATAACTTTTGCTTTTTGACGTTTGAGTACATCTAGTATTAATTGGTCACTATCTTGGCTTTCATCTACCATCACGTAATCAAAATCAAGTTGTGGTTTTTGCAGTACCCACCACTTGAGATAGTAATCGTGTGTAATACCATAATCACCGTTTGGATCAACTACATCATTCCAGATCATTTTCGCAATTGAAGTGATTTTATCTTCAAGAACGTCATTGCGCTTAATTGATGTTTGTTCTTTTAATGCTATGTAAGCATGATCATTGGTAACAGTCTGATCCACTGTCATACAAAAATAACGTAATGTATTAAGGATAATCAGCGCTAATGTTAGATCGGTGAGTTGTCGGTTTTTCCCGTTGTACTGAAATCGAATGTTTTCAAGTTTAAACTTTTGAACAATATCTTTAGGAAGTAACGTAGGCTTGTTAATCTTATTTTTCAGCCAACCGGGTATATTTCTGTAAGCTAGGGAATGGAATGTAGAACATGTGACTGAATTCAATCCATATTCAGCGAATTTTTGATTAGCTTCATCTGCCATCTTTTTATTAAATGATAGATATAGTCCAAGCTTACCTAGTTGTTGCAAAGCACTACTACAGTGGATCAATGTCGTAGTCTTACCAGTACCAGCAAAAGCAATCAATTTAAAACTGGTTTTTAGTCGTGTTGCTTTATCAATTGCTCGTTGCTGTTCACTGGTAGGTTTTTGAGTAATTTTCTTCACAACCATTGCTTAATTTCGTGCTAGAAAAGAACTTGGTTTTTTGTTTTTCATTACAAGCACATCGCTTTCAACAATTTGCATCTGGCTTGCTAAAAAGTTAACTTGTTGCTTCAGTTCGTTTATATCGCTTTTTAGTTCAACTACTTGCACTTGCATCTCAAGGTTTGAATATTTGAGCTTGTTATTCTCAGTTTCTTTCTCTTTTAGTGCTGCCTGTAATCTTTTGATTTCCTGTTGGCTCTCTATGTTAGCCACATTAATATTGCTTTTGCTTTGAATATTTTGTGCTTGAGAAGATGTACTCGCAATTGCAACAGGTGTTGGCTTCGGTTCTACTGTGCCATTATATTTGGTTGTCTCTGAGATCTTATCCCATAGTGAATATGTGCGTAATGGCGCTGGTATATTTTGATTTGGTGTTGAAAAACTGGTGCGTAAAGCATTTGCACTGTCTTTAGAAACAATGTCTCCAGAACTATTAATTTCAGTAAAGCCAGCATAAGCAAGTGAAACAACTGTTGAAACTGCTACTGCACCAATTACCTTAAAATAGTTTGATTTCTTCATTAGAATGCCCCTTTCAAACGCTTATTTTTTGCCGTTTGATTTGATGATTTTCGATTGATTGTGTTGTTTTCTAAATTGATAGAAACACCTACATTCATGACCTGATTTTTCTGTGGGTTGTATTGAATAAAGACCAGTTCTTTTGCATATTTCTTTGCGTGTGTTAAACGTTCAGCATGAATTTCATCAAGATTAAATCTGATTTGCATTCGCGATATATACAGCTTGAATAACTGATCATTTACTTCAGCTAAATTTAAAACTAAGCCTTTTTCATCTATAGAAGCAGACTCGAAAGCTAAATCATTTAAAAACCAATTTTCGGGTTGTATTAGTAAATAAAACTTTTCAACTTCGCTTGTGATTGCATATGAAAAACAAAACTCATTCACCTGATAGGTGCTTAAACAAATGGTTTCATTGTTATAGCCACGTTTCATGTTTCGGTCATATGAGCTCAACCACCAAACTAAATAGTGTCGTGCTTCCAACTCTTTAACGGTTATTTGTGCTATTTCTGAGGCCTTTAGCTGTAATGCTTCAAGGTTTTCTATTCGTCTAGCTCTCATAGATAATTCACCTTATTTTTCTTTAAAGCATGAGTTATCAAAAGCCATTGAGTTAGGATCTAACCCCATGTTTTTAAGAGCCAAGGCTTTACCGTCAAGTTCAGGGTTATCAGATGTGCTTAGTTGTTGCGAACTTGTTTCTGAAGATGCATTTTTCGCATTAGTACCTGAACCTAAAAAGTAACCGCCTCCAGCAAAAACAACTACTGCAGCTACAATGCCCATAGCTGGCCAAGACTTTTTAAAACTAGAGAATCTATCTGCTAAAGATAAGCTGTATTTTTCTTCATTAGAACGTATAGTGCTGTCTGTAACATCAGCCTTATATTCATTTAGAGCTTGATGCCAAACTTCCTTTATGTAGCTTTGAAGTTCATTTGTACTGAAACGAACCTTGCTTTTGTTTAAGTAATAGCATGGCTCACTAATAAGAATTTCTGTGTTTTCGTCAGAATTTAAGAAAACTTGTCCTCTAAACAAATTATTCTCGACCTGATCAAATCCTTTGATCGTTAATAGTAGATCTGTGGCCTTTGCATCTATATTGAAGATGCTCACCTGGCGATTTCTATCCGTATCTCCAGAAAGGTCAGAATCTAAAAACATAGACTCATTGTTTATCTTAGAGAAATAAGGTGAAAAGTTACCGACAATCGATTGGAAAGCTTTCAATTGAGTTTTGTTCATCTCAATTCCCTCTTATTTGAAAATATAGTCAAGAGTGGCTGTTTCTGAAGTTCCTCTACGAGCTTCAACTTTTCCAGTCTTTTTATTTACAAAGATAGCAACTGGTACACCAGCAGTTAGTGGCTGTGGCTTTTGTCCAGCGCTACGAATTGCTTCTCGCTGTTCACGATCTTCTTTTGGCATTGCAACAATATCTTCGTGATAGAAGAAGATAGATTGAAGAGCGCCTAAGTGTTTATCCAACTCAGCAAGTTCCTGTGGTGTAGGAATCACTTTAATTGAGTTAATTTCTTCATCTGTTCCATTAAAGGTTTTATTAATAGTATCTTCAGATGGTTTACGAAGAATTCCAGCAGCTAATTGTTTTCCGTTTTCACTTTGGTTTAGAACTAAAGCTGGAATCCATTTAATAGTTGCACCGCTTTTAACGTATGAGCGAGAAAGGTTGAATGTTTCGTGACAATATTTACAGCGTGGATCGTAAATGATGTAAACAGTGTTGTTATCATTCGCTTTTCCCTCTTTAAACCCTGAAAGCGTTTTTACAGCTTTAAAGACTGGATGATTGTATGCACTGGCCAAATTCCCAACGGAAGCTGTTGGTTGTTGTGCTGGTGCATTCATTTTTTTTGCAGTTAATTTAAGAGGCTCAGATATATTTTTTTTAGTAGCAGAATCCCAAGCTGTACCATGTAAGATGACTTTTTCATCGGATGTTGTAAAAAACACCGCATTTTTCCCATTAGGTGCCTCAAGAATCCAAGAAGTTAAACCTCCACTAAAGGGTTTAACTTCTTTTACTTTGCCCATTTTTTGCATCTTAGAAGTAAGGTCCTGAGATGGTGCAGCGTAAGTAGAGATTGTAATAATACTAATAGCGCAACTTGCTACTATTTTAGTGAAATTATTTAAAAGCATTTTAGAGTATTACCTTTTAAGCCATGTTTTAACAGTATAGTTAAAATATGGTTTTAAAAAAATAGTTAAATAAAAAAGACCGGTGTTTTAATACCGGTCAATTATAACTTATAAGTATAAGACTAAAACCCTTTTTGCTTGTTTTTTTGTATTTCATCCTGTGGTATTTCTACACTCACCATATCAAAAACATGATCATCACTATACTTAAAATCATCTTTATAATTGTTTTTAGAGTTATAAGATCCGTTGTTTAATTCCTTGTCCGTAAACTCTACTACTCGAATAATACTGTTTACATCTTCAGCAGCTTTTTGTCTAGCTTCAGTCATGGCAAAACTCAATAATTCGTATTCAAAACCAACAAGACCAATGTTAAAGTCTGGCTCTTCTAATGGCTTCCCTAATTTCACCTCAATTAGATAATGCGAGATTGGACCTAAACCCTCACTAAACAAAGACGGTCTACCAATATTCTGTATGAATGCGTATGCAGTTCGATTGTATAGTTTTAACCAGCGTATATCTGTTGGTGGCATTACACCTAGCTGTCTTGCTGTTAATACAACCTCACACAAAATAGTTCTTACATATGCATGGTTTTTAAAAATCTTAGTAGCAACGGGATGTTTAATGTATTTGTGAATTCTTTTTCTAAGGAAGTCAAAATTAAACCCTACAAGCTTACGATCGCCCTCAACATACTGATTTTCAATTGTAAACAATGGGTTGCTAGGTATATTTTTTGTGCAAATATCCCAATAGTAATTAATTAATGTTGTTGAATCTTTTTTGATTTTACGGAACTCTTCATCATCCATAGATTCATCAGTCGCACATGCTACTGGTAAATACAAAGCTAGCAAAATTGTATCAACATCGGATAAATACGATAATTCATCGGGTGTTGTTTCTTTTGAATTATCAAGGGTTATCCAAAGATCCCCTAGTTGTGCACGTAAGACATTTAAAAACTTCTCTTCATCTATGATAGGTACTGTTTCGCTTTTATCATTATATTCTTTCGTTATTCCGTTGATTGTAATGTTCACAAGGCGCTCTTTTGTTCCTGTAATTAACTCATGCCTATTTGCAAACTCATAAGTTGAATCAAGCGCTTTAAAATGACCATTGTTCGTATCATATTTTGACAAGTCTAATGGACCAAAAACCTGTAAGTGTCTTTGGTTTGGAATTTGTTCCTCTATGAACTCTTCTAGGTTCATGCTTTTGATAAAGCCCCGTGCTGGATGCTCGCTGTTGAAGCGGTCATAAGCTTTCTTTATCCAAGGTGTTGCCAGCAAAAATATTAATAAATTCCATGCTTGACTGGCTTTTGAAATTTGAAAAATAGTGACTTCGCTAAACTTATTTTGACAAAATAATGGAAGCCAATTGTTTGTTGGTTTACATAGGTGTTCTGTTGAATACACCAACTCACTTAGTAAAGGTACGTAATTAAGCCCGATAGCTTTGAATAGGCTATGTATCCACCATAGAGGAATAATTAAAATGCCTTTTGTGTATACTAAAAACCCTACAATTTGAGATTTATAAGCAAACCATACAGCCAAAAAAGCCACTAAAACCATAACAATAGTAAATATATAAATATGATTCTCATGTACAAGCTTATCTTTTGGATCTGCCATTTTATACCCTATTAATATGTGTATTGTTGAGTATTATATAGTTAATATTGGTTTTAATCTAATTCACCTTAAACCTTTTAAGGATTTTAAGTGTGGTTTTAAGCTGTTAACTAAAGTGGCACTTAATACCTTTTAAAGCTTAAATCAGGTCAACCTCAACACTAAGCCAGTATTCTTGGTCAAATACTAAAAAGAATGAATAAGAAGCCCTCCCCTACTAGACATTTAAGTGTATTAATCGCCTATATAATAAATTTCTCTATAAATATTGTTGGTAGTCTTTTTAGTGAATAGGGCACTCCCCTACTCAGCTAATATAGATCATTTTCAGTTGTGCATTTCACTACGTCTACTCATTTGTTTAACTGTAAGTAGTAGTAAGCCCTCCCCTCTTCTTGGCAACTCCCCTGTTATCAGTCTGATAATGAAAAAACTACGATTAGGAATCGAAAGCCATTATCAGTCTGATAATGAAAAAAACCACGCTTAGGAATCTAAAGCTGTTATCAGTCTGATAATGAAAAAATCAACGATTAAGAATCGAAAGCCGTTATCAGCCTGATAATGAAAAAATCAACGATTAAGAATCGAAAGCTGTTATCAGCCTGATAATGAAAAAAACCACGCTAAGGAATCTAAAGCTGTTATCAGCCTGATAATGAAAAAAAATCACGCTTAGGAATCTAAAGCTGTTATCAGTCTGATAATGAAAAAATCAACGATTAAGAATCGAAAGCCGTTATCAGCCTGATAATG
>NZ_JBLVOM010000002.1:0-63118 GCF_053543775.1 Acinetobacter endophylla
TGAGATACCGTCTTGGTAGTCAATCAGGTTTTGAGATTATTCGACCAATAAATAATCTCTTTGATAGGCAGTCTGATGTTTTAAAACGCCATAACACAGATGTATAAGCTTGCGCATTGCAGCACCTAAAGCACACATTTTATTTTTACCCTGGCTTAATAATCGTTGATATAAAGCTTCAATGTGTGGATTATATTTAATCGCTGTTAATGCTGACATATACAATACTGAGCGTATTTTACTGTCACCTGCTTTTGATAAGTGACTTTGCTTGTTGACTGAACTGCCAGACAACTGATGTACTGGAACCAAACCTACATATGCAGCAGCTTGACTTGCTTTTTCAAACTTGTGCGAATGAAATAACCCCAACAGTAATAAGCCTGATCGTTCACCGATTGAAGGAATAGTTTGCAGTAATTTCAAATCCTGTTTCAATGTTGGATCTTGATCTATGTGATTATTTATTAACTTATCAATATTTTCAAGTTGCTGATTTAAATACTCAATATTCTCTTCAAGTAATTTAATCACAACAACGGAGGTATGAGTGGACTGCGCCTTTTCAAGTCGATTCTTTTCCTGCAATAGACTACCTAGATAGACATCTCGTCTGCCTAGTAAAGCTTTTAATAATCTGACATTTTCAGGTTCAGGCTGCCATATGATTAACTTTGCGGTGTAACCATAACGTGAAAGAGCTTCACTATCAGCTTTATCCGTTTTATTTAGCATGGACATGCCTTTGGCAAAGGCTCTTACTCGTGAAGGATTAGCCACACAAACCTTTACACCTGCATCATATAGATAATATCCCAAATTCTCATGATAAACCGAAGTCGCTTCCATGATTGCTGTCACTTGATCAGGTTCAATTTTAAGAGTGATGAGCCATTTGAGCAGACTGCCAAAGCCACTTTCTGTATTAGTAAATATTTTATTTTTTCTTTTTCCAGTCAAACCTTGAGGAAAAATGCAACAATCTATTTTGGTTTTACTGACATCAATACCTAGCATAATCATGGTGATATTCCTTGAGTTTAAGCTATGATTTTTATCCCATTAACCATCATCTTACCTTGTGAATACAGCATCAAAGTGCTTAGTTACCGTTCAGAGTTGTATGAGGGATAAGGGCAAATTGTAGGTTTTATCTCAGGTTCAAATTTAAGATTTTAGCAGCACTCCAAACTCTACAATTTGCGTATAGTGGTAGCTAATCACTATATCAATCAAGATACAAGTAGCACTGCTACGCAAGGGAGAGGTTGCTTGAGATAAATAGTCCTAAACCCTGAACGAGGCTTAAGTATTACTTTAAGCTGAAGTGCAAAAAAAAGAGGGCTTAAAAGACTAGGCCAATTCATCATCTTCTGGGCGCGGTGTTTTACCGAGTGGCAATGGCTTTTCACTATGTTTGTCACGGATCACGGATGGATAGGTCCATGAGGCATAGCGCACCACTAATATCGCAAAGGCCAGAATCAGAATCGAACCGGTAATAATCACCAGATCCATGCTGGCTTTATGCGTGTGTTGAATATCTGCAATCAGCAAACGGGTCAGTGCAGTAATGGCAATATAAATCAGGAAACGTACTGGCATATGGTTGGTTTTAAAATAGATGCCGACCATGGCACCCAGTTCCAGATAAATAAACAACAGAAGAATGTCGTCAATGGTGGCGAACTGTTTGACGGTCAGAATGTCGATGACCGTATGGCCAGCGGACCAGATCACCATACAGCCAATAATAAACAGCGCAATATAATGAAAGCTTTCTACAGCAAGATTACCAAGACGGTCGAGGAGCGCTTCAAATTTTTCAATTTTCGGACGTGATTTAGACATATTATCCTCCTGATTTTTCATGTGAAATAAAGATAGTTACAGAATAGCGTGCAAAGATCATGCACAGAATGATTGAATGAAAAATAAAGATTAAATTATTTGAACTTTTGCGCTTATTTTAGACTAAATTGCTATATTGTATGGGTGGTACATTGAATAAATAGGAGAAAAAAGTGTTAGATAAAATTCAAACAAAAATTAGCCAATTAGAAGCCGGAAAAAAATTAATCCTCGGCGTAGGCATTAAGGCTGAAGATATGCAAAAGGTGGTGGAGCTCTGCGAGTCTTTAGAGTCAGAGGGGAATATCAAAATTGTGAATAAACATTCGAATCCGAAAAGCAATAATCAGACGGATACCTTGCTAATTCAAAAAGTTTAATTGTTGCATTTTCATAAAAAACGCCTGCTGATGCAGGCGTTTTTATTGCAGATTTTTAGCTTAAGCTTGAGTCGTGAAATAATCTTCAGAGAAGTTCATGATGACGTCAGAACCTGATTTCACTTTAGTAATGCGTAATGCCAGTTCAGGCAGAATGCGTTGTACAAAGTAACGTGCCAGAGCGATTTTATTTTGATAGAACTCACCGTCTTTATTTTTCGCTGCATTGGTAATGCGCGCGAACATATAAGAGAAGCTCAACAGACCTACAGCGTGCAGATAGTCAACTGCGGTTGCATTCGGGAAGTCATGGCTTTCTCGTGCTGCTTCCAGAATGTACTGAGTCACCGATTCAACTTCAGTTGCTGCATCCAGTGTGGCATCTTTAATAAAGTTTAGATCCGCATCCAGACTATTGGCAAAGTCACGGATTTCAGAGATATATTCAGAGATATATTCGCCGCCACATTTAATGGTTTTGCGGCCGATCAAGTCTTGTGACTGTACACCGTTGGTGCCTTCATAGATCTGGGAAATACGTAGGTCACGGATACATTGCTCCAAGCCCCATTCACGGATATAGCCATGACCACCGAAGACCATTTGTGCATCTAGGGTCGCCTGGAATGCGGTATCCGTTAAATACGCTTTCGCGATTGGTGTTAATAGCGCAACGCGGTCATTGGCTTTTTTCACCGCTTCAGGATCAGTAGAGAATTTGGTGATATCCAGTTGCTGACCTACATAAACTGCAAAGGCACGCGAAGCTTCGTTATTGGCACGTACATTCAGCAGCATACGGCGTACATCACCATGCACCAGAATGCTATCCGCAGGTTTGCTTGGTGACTGAACGCCAGCCGCACTACGACCCTGTAAACGGTCTGTGGCATATTGCGCAGCGTTTTGATAAGCGAATTCAGAAGCACCTAGGCCTTGAATACCCATCGACAGACGTTCGTAGTTCATCATCACGAACATCGCAGCGAGACCTTCGTTTTCTTTACCAACGAGGTAACCTTTGGCACCGTCAAAGTTCATGACACAAGTCGCAGATGCCTTGATTCCCATCTTGTGTTCGATTGAACCTGGGCCGACCGGGTTACGTTCGCCAATAGAACCATCTTCATTGACCAAGAATTTCGGTACGATGAACAGGGAAATACCACGAGAGCCAGCAGGGGCATCTGGGGTTTTCGCTAGAACGAGGTGAATAATATTTTCCGCCAGGTCATGATCACCACCCGTGATGAAAATCTTGGTGCCGCTGATGCTATAAGTGCCGTCTTCGTTACGTTCAGCTTTGGTTTTGATAATACCCAGATCAGTACCGGCATGTGGTTCGGTTAAGCACATGGTGCCTGACCACTCACCCGAATAAATTTTAGGTAAATAGGTTTCTTTTTGTGCTTGTGAAGCATAGCTGTTCAGCGCCATGCCCGCACCAACAGAAAGCAGTGGATACAGCATAAAAGACGGGTTGGTGGCAAACAGCATTTCATCAGAAAGTACCGTTAGCATTTTCGGCATTTCCTGGCCGCCCCATTCCATATCTGCGCCCAGACCAATCCAGCCACCTTCTGCATATTGTTTGAACGCTTCTTTAAAGCCAGCAGGTGTGGTCACATTACCATTTTCAATTTTTGCGCCTTCTTCATCGCCGGTACGGTTCAGAGGAAGCATGACGTTTTGAGAAAATTTTGCCATTTCTTCAAGAATCGCTTCTGCTGTCGCAGCATCCAGATGCGCTAGATTTTCATTGGCCTGCCAGAATTGTTCTGCATTGAAGACATCGTTCAGGATGAATTTCATATCGGCAAGTGGCGCGTTATAAATTGGCATGGTGTGTCACCTGTTTATTGTTTGATTAAATGAGTTTTAATCAGTCTAAAACACTCAAAATCTGAATGTTAGACGACTAAAGGTTAATTCTGTAACTCTTTATAAAGAAAAAGGACTGCCTGTTGATTGACCGTCCTTTTTCTGAAATGTAGCTAGTCTGAGACTAACTTAGAATGCAAAGTGTTCCGCATCCAGGTTCATCAATGGCTCTACACCTGTCGCAATCACTTCAACGTGTGAACGAACGCGTGGCAGGATTTTCTTGAAGTAGAAGCGTGCTGTCGTCACTTTGGCATTGTAGAAATCAACCTCAGTGGTGCCCGCAGCCAGTTGCTCCTGAGCAACCAATGCCATACGTGCCCATAGGTAAGCTAGAGTGACATAACCAGAGAAGTAGAGGTAATCGACTGCAGCCGCACCCACTTCTTCAGGGTTTTGCATCGCGCGCATACCAATCTGCATGGTCAGATCGCCCCATTCTTTGTTCAAGGCAGCCAATGGTTCAACGAATTCTTTCATTGCAGCATTGTCTTTGTGCGCTTCAGCAAATTTATGGATGATCTTGGTGAAGTCTTTCAACATTGCACCTTGCGTACCCAATACTTTACGGCCTAACAAGTCTAGTGCCTGAATTTCAGTGGTACCTTCGTACAGGCAAGCAATACGTGTATCACGTACGATCTGCTCCATACCGTGCTCAGAAATAAAGCCATGACCACCGAATACCTGAACACCGTGTTTCGCAGCTTCAGAACCGGTTTCAGTCAGGAATGCTTTTGCGATTGGTGTTAGCAATGACAGGATGTTGTCTGCAAATTTACGGTCTGCTTCTTCTGCAGCATGTTCAACCACGTCAGCATATTGTGCTAATAGATAAACCAGTGCACGACCGCCTTCTGCATATGCTTTTTGCGTCAACAGCATGTTACGTACAGCAGGATGTACAATGATTGGATCTGCTTCTTTTTCTGGTGCTTTAGGGCCACTTAAAGAGCGCATTGCCAGACGATCTTTTGCGTATGCAAGCGCGCCTTGGAATGAACCTTCAGATGCTGCAAGACCTTGAACTGCTGTACCGATACGTGCTGTGTTCATGAACGTGAACATGCAGTTCAAGCCGCGGTTTTCAGGTCCAATCAGGAAGCCTTTAGCATTGTCAAAGTTGATGACACAAGTCGCGTTACCATGGATACCCATCTTGTGTTCGATCGAACCACAACGTACGCCGTTACGCTCGCCAATAGAACCGTCAGCATTCAGGTTGAATTTTGGCACGATGAATAATGAGATACCTTTGGTACCTTTCGGTGCACCTGGCAGACGAGCAAGTACGATATGGATAATGTTCTCTGCCATGTCGTGTTCACCAGCAGAGATAAAGATCTTCTCGCCAGAGATTGCGTAGCTACCGTCCGCTTGTGGTTCAGCTTTAGTACGGATAATACCCAAGTCAGAACCCGCATGAGATTCAGTTAAGCACATGGTACCCGTCCATTCACCTGAAACCAGTTTAGGCAGGTAAGCGTCTTTTTGTTCAGCTGAACCATGATGTTCTAAAGTACGAACCGCACCGTGAGACAGGCCAGGGTACATGCCCCATGCCCAGTTCGCAGTACCCACCATTTCAGAAATCGCGATACCTAAAGAGTTCGGTAAGCCTTGACCGCCGTATTGTTCTTCAGCAGAAAGAGAAGGGAAGCCAAGCTCGATGTATTTTTGGTACGCTTCTTTAAAGCCAGTCGGAGTCGTAACAACGCCGTCATTCCAGGTACAGCCTTCACGGTCACCGGTCTGGTTGATCGGAGACAATTCGTTTTCACAGAAGTCGGCCGCAGCTTCTAAGTACTGATCTACCAGCTCACGGCTTACGTTTTCTTGGAATGCAGGGAGATTTGCATAGTGTTGTTCAGCATTTAATAATTCATGCAACACAAATTGCATATCACGTATAGGCGCTTTGTATTGTGGCATATCGGTTTCCTCAATACTGGTTGAACCAGCGTTATAATCTTAGATGAACTAAAACCTGTCTTCACTGACACGGTTTGGAATGATCTAATCGTGCAACAACTTCCCCTGCGGTACAAGCTTTTCGGGGTGTTTTCTTGGTGACTGTAAAGTCAAAGATTAATCTGCATGACGCATTAAAGGTCTTGAGTATAAAGACTTTAGCCATATTCTGCAGGAAACGAATAGTCAACTGTATGCATGAAAGAGCACGCAATAAAAAAGCACCCGAAGGTGCTAGTCGTGAAGCCTTGATTCCTATGCATTAATAGGTAGAGGCTGTGGGCTGGAAACGGACATGACATTTGCCATTGATAGTTTGTTCGCTCATCTTGATCTGTGCAGCAGTCCCGTCTTTTTTGCCTTGACAGGCTTGCAGCATGGCTCGTTGATGTGCCTGATGTTGAGCGAGGCGCTGATCAAACTGTTTAGTCAATTCTGCACGTTTGGCATCCGTCAAGACTTCACCGTGCATCATGCCTCTACGCATATCAGCACGCATTGGACGATGCTCAGCTTTCATGTCGCGATGGCTTTTCATCTCTTTACGATCTGCTTTAAAGACCATCTTGCAGGTGCCGTCTATGGTTTTATCGCCAGTCTTGATTTGAACGGCCGAGCCCACAGCTTTATTGTCGCAGGCCTGTTGAAGCTGTTTGGCAAACTGCATGCGTTCTGCACGCTTTGCCTTAAACTGCTCACGCTGTTCGGGAGTTAGATGCTGTTTTTTGCCTTCATGATGTTTCATCATGTGGGGATGATCATTGCTTGGCACATTGCTGGTGGATTGACAGGCAGTCAACGCACCCATTGATAAAACACTTGCACTGATTAAAGCTATTTTTGTCATGGTTTGCATTGTATTTATCCTGTCAAGAAGCTGATTCTATGTTAGATAAAGATTAAACAATAAAGATGAAGAAACAATGAAGAGTTTTTTGCCTCGGTGTTCGCTACAATAATGAATATAGAAGAAAAATTGAGATTTTACTTTTGAACATTCGCCGTATTCCCATTGCATTACGTCTATTTTTGACCGTGCTGTTGACCACGCTGGTCATTACCACGGTGAGCCTAGGTGTATTGCATCTGAATATGCAGCGTAATTTCGCCCGCTATGTCGCTGATGTCGAAATGCAGAAGCTGGATTATGTGATTGAAAATCTGGCAGATGTCTATGCAGTCTATCAGGACTGGGGCAACGCGATTCAGGCACAGATTCTCCAGATGGAAGGTGAAGCCGCACCAGATGATTATGACCGATTATCACGCTGGTGGTTACGCCGCCAGTATGATATTGCCTTGCAGCAGCGTTATTTTCAGGAACAGACCTTGGCTCAAGTGGCACCGAGTATGGTGAATCCAGAGCTGCCACAACGTCAGGTCAATGAAGAAGAATTACGTTTACTAGCATCTAATTTGCCTTCCCAGTTTCAGCCTTTTGAAGGCTTGAAATTCCCGCTCAGTTCTAATCAAAATCTGTTTAGAACTGATCGCAAAAATGGTAAGCAGCCAGCCCAGCAACCGACTGGTAAAAAACAGTTTATTCAGATGCCGGACCGTCTTGGCCTCAGTTCACGTCTCTCACTGTATGATGCCAAGCGTCGTTTCGTAGTGGGTGAGGCTTCAGATGAACAGATTTCTTATCGCCCGATTATGGTGAATAATCAGATTGTCGGCTATTTGGGCTTAAAACCGGTACTAGATCAGGATGATGCGCTCAGTATTAATTTCTTCAGTAACCAAAAGCGTTATTTATTTCTGGTTTATGCTCTCAGTATTTTGGCGAGTCTGATAGCTTCCCTGTTATTGGCGACTTATTTCAAAAAACCGATTCAACGTTTGCTCAATGGTACGCGTGCCTTGACTCAGGGAAATTATCAATATCAGGTTAAAGTGAACCGGAATGATGAATTAGGTGATTTATTCAATGAATTAAATGCATTGGCGGTGATTCTGGATCAGCATGAAACCTCACGCCGTCAGTGGGTGGCAGATACCTCACATGAGTTAAAAACGCCACTAGCAGTCTTACAGGCACAGATTGAAGCGATGCAGGACGGAATCCGTAAACCAACGCCTGAACATTTTGCTTCCATGCTGGCTCAGGTGAACAGTCTGAAAAAACTGACCCAAGATCTGGCCGCATTGGCACAGGTCGATGCCCAGCAATTGCAATTCTATTTCTCGACGGTGAATCCGTGGGAGGTTGTGCAGCAGGAACTCATTAACTTCCAGCCGAACTTTGAACAGGCTGAATTAGTGGTTACTGCAGATGGCGAAGGGACTGATTTAAATCTGGATCTAGATCGTTTTAAACAGATTGTGGCGAACTTGCTGAGTAACAGTATTCGCTATACTGAAGCAGGCGGGCAAGTGCATATTCATACGACACAAGATGATAAAGAATGGACCTTATATATCGATGATAGTCCGTTTGGTCTGACTGATGAACAACTGGCGCGTATTGGTGAGCGTTTCTACCGTGTCGATGATTCTCGTACCCGGGCGACTGGCGGAACCGGACTGGGTTTGGCATTATCATGTAAAATTACGCAGGCGCTGGGCGGCAGCTTAAGCTTTGCACATTCACCACTGGGTGGTTTACGATGCAAGCTGAGCTTTCCTAAACAAATGAAACCATGAAGGGAATAGATTGATGAAACATGTCATGCTGGTTGAAGATGAAATCGAACTTGCACAGTTGGTGCGAGACTATCTGGAAGCTGCTGGTTTTGAGGTCAGTATGTTTCATGATGGGCAGGAAGCATATAACAGTTTTACCCAGCGTAAACCGAGTCTGATGATTCTGGACTTGATGGTGCCGCGTATGGACGGCCTGACCATTTGCCGTAAGGTACGTGAACAGTCAGATTTGCCAATTATCATGGTAACCGCACGTACTGAAGAAATCGACCGTGTACTGGGTCTGAATATGGGTGCAGATGATTATCTCTGTAAACCGTTTAGTCCGAAGGAGCTGGTCGCGCGCGTACAGGCTGTGTTACGTCGTCTGGATCGTAAATCAGAACCGGAAAGCAATGATTTATTCCGCATGGACAAATCACAACAGCGCATCTGGTATCAACAAAAAGCCTTGAATTTAACGCCGACCGAATTCCGTTTACTGGAGTTATTCCTGGAACATGTCGGACAGGTATATTCACGTGCGCAATTGCTGGATCATATTAATCCGGACAGTTTTGATGTGGCTGACCGTGTTATTGACAGTCATATCAAGAATTTGCGCCGTAAGATTTCAGATGCAGCTGAAACCGGTAACCGTCATGAGTGGATTCAGGCGGTGTATGGGGTCGGTTACCGTTTTGAATATCCTGAAGATTGATTAAGTTTTTAATGTTTAAGAGAGGCGAATAGGTGAGAACTTATTCGCTTTTTTTATATCTGAAACTGGCAAGTATAAGAGGGTTAAAAATAATGAATATCATGATTCGAGATGAGCAAATAGATGACATTCAGGCAATTGAAGAGTTAACAACAGCCGCTTTTAAAAACATTGAATATTCAAGTCATGCTGAACATTTTATTATCAATGCATTAAGGAAAAAGCATCAACTGACGTTATCGTTAGTTGCTCTTGAAAATAATATTGTTGTTGGGCATATTGCCGTGTCTCCCGTATCAATGTCTTCGGGTGCAGCAGGGTGGTTTGGATTAGGCCCTATTTCAGTTTTGCCTGATCAAAAAGGTTTAGGCATTGGTTCAAGGCTTGTATATGCAGCACTGGACAGACTGAAAGCATTGGATGCAAAAGGCTGTGTGCTATTAGGCGATCCCAAGTATTATGCTCGTTTTGGCTTTCAACCCATTGCCGATTTAGTTTTGGAAAATGTACCAGCTGAATATTTTCAAGCGATCAGTTTTGATGGGGCTTTTCCGAAAGCCCAGGTATTTTATGATGAAGCATTTAATGCAACTAAATAACTGACGGTATATTGAATATTATTCTAATGATGAATCTTAAATTTTTTATATACATTATTCCTATACAAGGTGGGAACTTATCGTACTGTTTTAAGTAGCTCAATTCGCTGCCGATCGACTTTCTTTAACTTTAATACTACTAACTCATAAGAATTTAGCACCAAATCTCCAACCAAAGACCCATCTAGTTCTTCATCTTCATAAACTGAGATCCAGTGCTGCTTATTCATATGCCAGCCTGTACGGATATAAGGATAAATGTCTCGAAGCATGGCGCCGTGTTCAGGCTCGACTTTTAAATTAATCGCAGCTTTTCCTTGCAAATGAAAAGTCAGCATAAAGACTTTATCCATGACTTTATAAACATCACAGCCCTCAGCAAAAGGCTGAGTCACAGTGACTTCAGGAAGTTTTAAAGCAGTAAATGATGCAATTTGATGTAAAGACATAAGCTATGGATAAATCATCAGAAAACTGTGGATAATGCTTAAATTATCCACAGTTTTTGTTTGGGATGTGAATAAATTAAGACGAACAGCTGACCATGACTTCAGGCACGTCACTCGGCAATGGCGCTAAATCTTCAGGCTGTTCCAAATCGGGCTGTTTCAGGTAAGGCTGACTGAGTAATTTAAACAGACGGTCGACTTCAGAAAAATCATCCCGTTCTGCCAGTTCAATGGCTTTCTGTGCCATATGATTACGCAGAATATAATGCGGATTGGCCAGTTGCATGGCGGCGTCTAATTCTTCAATATCTTGGTGTTCACGGATAGATTCATATTGCGCCAAGAATGCTTCAAACTGACGACGGTCTAAGCAATCATCTTTCATGGCTTCATAGTCTTTATTTTGCAACCGGATAAAACTTTGGGTGTAGTCCAGTTGTTCACTCTGTAAAATGCGCAGAAAGGCCATTGCGCAGTCAAAACTGTCTTTATGGAAACTTGGCAAGCCCATTTTCTGGTTTAAACCATGTTTATAATGCTCTAAAAATGTTGGCTCATAGTGCTCCAGACACGCTGCTAAATCCTGTTTCCATTGTTCTTTGTCATAATCTGTAGGGCAGAGCGGCACCAGATTGTTTAACCATTGCCACAAATTCCAGTGTCCGATACTTGGCTGCTGCTGATAGGTATAACGCCCTTGGTAATCCGAGTGGTTATTGATCCAGTTCGGACGGAAGCGCTCCATAAAGCCATAAGGACCAAAGTCCAAAGTTGAACCGGTAATATTCAGGTTGTCGGTATTCATCACGCCATGTGCAAAACCGACCAGTTGCCATTTGGCAATCATCACCGCAGTGCGCTGAATAACTTTGGTGGCAAAGCTCAGAATCGGCTGTTCGTCTTGCAGACATTCCGAATAATGCCATTCGATACATTTCTGGGTAAATTCAGCCAGCAGATCTGGCTGATACTGATTGATCCATTCGAAATGACCGAAACGGATATGACAATCCGAAGTGCGCAACATCATCGCGCCCGGCTCTAGCTTCTCACGCTGAATACCTTGCATTGATGAAGTAAAACCGACCGCATTACTGGATGCTACACCCAAGGCATTTAAGGCATGACCCGCCAGATACTCACGAATGACTGACCGCAGCACGGCACGACCATCGCCCATGCGTGAATATGGCGTTGCACCAGCACCTTTTAGATGTAGGTCAATGGTCTGCTGGTTCTGATCCAGAATCTGAGCAATCAACAACCCACGACCATCTCCCAACTGTCCTGCCCATTGCCCAAACTGATGGCCTGCATAGACCATAGCCAAAGGTTCAAACTCAGCAAAGACTTTCTGACCACTACAAATCTCGACCCATTGCGCCTTGTCTTCATCCGACCATTGTAGTTGTTCTGCCAAAGCGGCATTGAAGTGCCCGGCTTTTGCACCTTTTAACGGCAGCGGAACTTGATGATGATAGAGGCGAGCAGGTAGTGTTTGATAGCGAGAGTTAAAATACATAGCATCAGTACAGGATTGGAATACATGAACTATAACAAAGATAGCTGTATAAAACTGTTGTATAAGCGAGAGTTCACGTTATCTTTCGGACATAAAAAAAGCCCCAATCGGGGCTTTAGTGTTCAACAGCTTTTATTGAGAAACTGCAGATTTTTTCAGATTACGAACCAGTAGATTCAAGGTTTGACGATGATGGGAAAGACGCTGTTCAACCAGCTGGAATTCAACTTTCAGCTTGTCATCCATCTGATGGATTTTTTCAGCCATCGATGCTTTCTTGACCTGAATTTCCTGTTCTTTCAGCTTCGCCCAGTCATTTAAAGTTTGGGTAAATGCATCATATTCCTGTGCGATCTTGGTTTTTACCGCCGAGATATCTTCAGAAACATCATGGCCATATACCGCAAGATCCTGTTCAGCATATTTAAACTTCATTGCCAATTCCGCTTTTTTGATATTAAAGCTAGGAATGCGGCGCAAGTTTTTAGCTAAACCAAGTTTAGAACAAGTCCAAATCAACCATTTAGTTGGATCGTACTGCCACCATTTCACGCCGTTACGGTAATCGTATTGGAAAATATGGTGATAGTTATGATAACCCTCACCCCAAGTTGCAACCGCGAGTACGAAGTTGTCACGTGCAGTATTTTCGTCGGTATAAGGACGATTTCCCCACATGTGGCACAGTGAGTTAATGAAGAAGGTCACATGATGGCTCAGGATTAAACGCATTAATCCACCCAATAGCAACACGCCCCAGACATCGCCGACTGCCCAGCCGATTGGAAGTAAAATCGCAGCATGAACAGCAATCACTAAAGGAACGTAGTATTTGTCCTGAAACATTACCACTTTGTCTTTTAACAGATCTGGCGCATTTTTATAGTTGGCAGCACCAGATGGATAATCACGTAACATCCAGCCAATGTGTGCATACCAGAAGCCTTTATTGATCGAGTACGGGTCTTGATCAACATCATCGACATGACGGTGATGGGTACGGTGACCAGATGCCCAGAATAAAATACTGTTCTGTACAGCAAATGTACCCATAATCATCAAGATGATTTTTAATGGTAAAGTGGCTTCATAAGCACGATGTGCCCACAGGCGATGGTATCCTGCTGTAATGCCGAGGCTGCTTACGCCCAGTAAAACAAACATACTGATCCAAGCGGCAGCGCTAAAATCATGGTGATACGCATACAACGGAATCGCGATCAGGGCTACGATTGGTAAAAATACCAATGCAAACACAGCAATCCAGTTGATGGGGGCTTTGGGTAAGGGAGCATTCATCTCCAACAGCACTCCTAGAACCTCGGAAGGTATAACAAAAAGCAGAAACTACTGTTGGTTTTAACAGCAGCCTATCTTGTCCATATTAGCATGCGCCCTAAGGCATCACTAGCATTATTGTACGGTTGTATTGTACTTGTCGGTAACAGAATAAGTAGGGCAGAAGTGACCATTTTGCGAGCGTAGACAGGCTCTGATTTCCGACTAAGTAACTGAGGATTATCACTCTTTCAGAAAATGGAAACGGAATGAATCAGATGAAAATCGTTGTTCATAATTTCTACAATATTATCAGGAAATTTGCAGAATATAGAGGTTGGGCAACTTAATTTCACTTTTAAATAAAATCTGATTAAGGAAGGTTCACACTTTCATTATTGCGTCATCGAAATGAACTGGGTCAAGAAATACCTAGATCAATCAAGGCTAAGAGAGATTATTTAGAGTTGTTGTAGCATCAGTTTTGGATAATCGGTAATCAGCCCCTGAATGCCCCAGTCTCGCAGCTGTTTCGCACGGGTGATATCATTGACTGTCCAGACACTGATATTCAACTCGGCAGCCTGCGTGGCTTGAATCAGGTCTTTACTGGCCATTTCGTCCATCCAGCCAATATGACAGCATCCAAGTTCCAGCGCCTGATCAATGGCCTGATGTTTGACATCGGTTTCAATCAATAAACCGCGTTTTAAACGTGAGTTTTGCTGTTTGAAGGCATCCAGAATTTTGGCATCAAAGCTGGTAATAATGGCTGCCTGCTCATAGCCTTGTAACTGCTGTTCGACTTCAAACGCGATTTTTTCAGCTGCTGCTTCAGATGCTACGCTTTTAATTTCGACTTCAATATGCTCGAAATTTCGAATGACATTTAAGGTTTGATCGAGCAATGGGGTCGCTTCGATTTTATTCCATTCTGACCAGGCCACTGCGTGATTATATTGGGTAAGATCTTGACGGTTACACTCGTATAGATGCTTCTGCAAACCGGTGGTACGCACAAAGTCGTCATCATGCATGATGATTAAGGCATTGTCTTTGAGCTGACGGACATCAAACTCAACGGCGCGAATGCCGATCTCCTGAATATATTGAAAACCGCCCAAGGTATTTTCAGGGGCTTCGCCACGTGCACCACGATGACCAATTATGCGCATAAGATGCTCATGAGTGGGAAAGTTAAGTTCATTTTGCGAGGGCTACGTGACAGAAGGATGACACTTTCTATTTTCGTCAGATGCTCTGTAAAATCAAGAGACATCTGATGGGTATTTTCAGATGCTAACTTGAAACATAATTTTACTTTTCGATGCTGTCATTGATATTTTTTTGCCACAGCACTTCGGAACCGCCCTCGCTTCGTTGCAGGGTGCGTGATGCTACAAATAACCAGTCCGATAAACGGTTAAGTAGTTGCAGTGACGCTGCCTGAATATTTTGGTCACGGTGATGAACTGACATTACGCTGCGTTCTGCACGACGGCAAACCGCACGAGCCTGATGGGCAAAACTACATACCAATGTGCCTGCCGGCAGAATAAAATCTTTGAGCATTGGTAAGGCCGCATTCATTCGGTCGATATCATTTTCCAAAAACTCAATCGATACCGGTTGCACCAGATTAAAACCCGGAATGCAGACTTCGCCGCCCAGATCAAATAGCCAGTGCTGAATCAGGCTTAAAGATTTATCCCAAGCGGCTTGATCTTTAATAGTGCTTGCTGAAATTTGTGCGCGTAATACGCCAATCACGGCATTCAGTTCGTCGACATCGCCGAGTGCATCAATACGTAAATCATCTTTGGCAACACGTGAGCCATCACCGAGTCCGGTAGTGCCTGAATCGCCTGTGCGCGTGTAAATTTTACTTAAACGGTGGCCCATATGTGTTCCTTGAATTTTTAATGAAGATAATAAAAAAGGATAATGTCGGTCATAACATTATCCATAAACTGCGCTGTTTTAAAGTTTTTTGCTGTTTAGAGCTTAGTATTTAAAAGTGATTCCAATAGAAGCGAGGCGGTCACTGGCAATGTAATAAGATGTGGCATCATTAAATGCTGTTTTGTAATTGGTATCACCTAGGTTACGAATATTCACAAAGGTTTTTAAGTGAGGATTCAC
Organism: Acinetobacter endophylla; assembly: GCF_053543775.1. Lineage (NCBI taxonomy): Bacteria > Pseudomonadati > Pseudomonadota > Gammaproteobacteria > Moraxellales > Moraxellaceae > Acinetobacter > Acinetobacter endophylla. Next base: position 15,417 of record NZ_JBLVOM010000002.1, read on the forward strand.
TTGCCAATAGGCATTCATATCAATGACTGCATAGCCTGGAATAAGGCCTTTATCCTCCTTAGATTTACCTTTAGCTACTAAAGACGTGGACGCACCATACTGACCATTATCCCAACCCAAGGTTAGGTTGAAGTTTTGGCGTGGGCGATTTGGCAAATCTTTATCTTTATCATCGTTCTTGGCTTGAATATACGCATATTCAGCATTGGCATAGAAGTCATCTTGTGTCAATTTTAAACCCAATTCAGCACCATTAAAGGTGGCGCTGTCCATATTTTCAAATACCCAGTTGGTATCTCCGTTAGAGACCATAATATTGTCGACTTGGGTTTGAAAAGCAGAACCGTATAATGTCATTGATGGGGTGATTAGATGATCAAAACCAATTTCATAAGATACACTTTCTTCTGGTTGTAGGTCAGGATTACCGCCCCACCAAGCGGGTTCACTAATAATTTGCCCGACAACTGGGGCACGAAATGCTGTTCCGACATTGGCATAAATACTTGATGTAGGGCTTAGGGTATGTCGAACAGCGAGTTGTCCTACACTATGTGTACCAAATTGCTGATTGTCTTCAACTCGAATACCCGCTTGGGTGCTGATGACATCATTTTGATATTGGTGCTGTAAATAATAGCCAGTGCTATCATTTTCATCTTTAAAGGTGTTTAAACTTTCAGCTTCTGTCTTATTGTAATGTACACCCGCAAGAAGTTTATGCTCGGCGTTGATTTGCCATTGAATATTGGAATCTATTTCTTGTTGTTCAGTGATTACAGTCGATGGATAAGCGCTTTGTACAATTACGTATTCATCTTCAAATTGTGATAGGCGAGTTTCCCACACTAAATTTGGATTAAGCTTAAAATAACCTTTAATATTATAAAGGCGATTGGTGAAATCATAAGCTTCTGGTGCACCAGAAGAGAAGTAGTCGCCGTGACCTTCATTTTCTTTAAATTCCGCTGACAATCCAAAGTTGTCTTGATCAACGCCTAATTTCGCTGAATAGCCTTTTTGATCGAAACCTGCTTTTTTAGCTTGATTGCTAATAATTTGGTCACCATCTGTTTCTAGGCGTTGCCCACGAATTTGGGCGTAATAGCCATTTTCAGCAGCATCAACACCGACAAGTGATTTGTAGGTATTTTTTTCACCGACTTCGACCGTTGTAAACGCACTATTTTCTGTCGGTGTTTTGGAAATGAGTTGAATTACACCTCCAATTGCATCAGTACCATATTGTACCGATGCAGGGCCTTTTAGAATTTCAATTTGCTTAATGTCTGTCGTATCAATTAAATGTAAATTTGTACCTGCAACAGTTGCGGTATTTGAGCGCATACCATCTTGTAAAATTAAGGTATGTGCGGCATTGCTGCCACGCAAGAAAATTGAAGCTGGTTGACCATAGCCACCCACTTGTTTGACTGATAGCGCTGCTTCTTTCGTTAATAATGAAGGTAAGTCAGCAATAGGGGATTGTTGAATCGTTTTTTCATCAATCACATTTAGACGCATCGGCACATTTTCAATATTTTGTTCGCTGCGTGATGCCGTGATCACAATGGTATCTAAAGATGCTTTCGCAACTTTTTGCTCGTTAGCAAAAACAGATGAAGTGGTACCCAACGCAAGTGCGATCGCACCTACCAAGGCAGTAGGTTGACAATGAAGTGACATGTTAAAGCTCCATACATTCACTTCCCCGTGAATGATTGAGTTATAGAACACAGCAAGCAGGTTTCCGGACTTAAATGTGCAAAGCAGCGACTTTGCTGTATATCCACCTTCCCACATCAAGATGCAGTGGTGTAAACCAAAGAGTTTAAATTGAGATACGTTTCATTTTTTACCGTTGCGGGGGCAGTGCTGGATTTACACCAGCTTCCCTAAAGCCTGAAGGCTTGGACTTGCTGCAAAGTGAGCGCAGTATAAAGTCAATATGAGTTATACACAATCTGCATAGAGAATAATCCAGATGAACTTTACGCAAGTCAGAAAAATTGCATTACAATGATTTGCCCCAATCTTATAGATTGTTCAATACATTGGTAGATCTAGAGCCAACATAATATGCGAACCCGTGCCAAAATTTGTGGAATCACCCGAGTTGAAGATGTACATGCCGTAGTCAATGCTGGCTGTGACGCGATAGGATTTGTATTTTATCCACCGAGTCCACGACATGTTACTTTAGAGCAGGCTGAAATCCTGATCCGGTCGGTTCCAGCTTATGTACAGGCGGTGGGCTTATTTGTGAATAGTCACGCAGATGAAATTCAGGATATTCTTAAAACCGTTCCACTGGATATTTTACAATTTCATGGCGATGAAACACCTGAACAGTGTCAGGCCATCACCCAGCAGGTCGGACGCCGCTGGTATAAAGCCATTCAGGTAAAACCTGATCTGGATGTGGTTGCAGAAATTCAGCGTTATCAAGATGCAGGCGCAAGTGCAGTACTATTAGACGCATGGCATCCTGACCTGAAAGGCGGCACAGGGCACAGCTTCGATTGGGATACATTTCCCAAACTCAATCTTCCCTTGGTCTTGGCAGGCGGTTTAAATCCTGACAATATCGAACAGGCAATTCTCACCACACAGGCCTATGCCGTGGATGTGAGTGGCGGTGTCGAGTCCGCAAAAGGTATTAAAGACCAACAACTCATAGAACGCTTTATGCAAGGAGTCCATCGTGGATCAGCAAAGTACTAGCCAGAACAGTCAGGCAGTTGACTATACCCAATTCCCGGATGAACGCGGGCATTTCGGTATTCATGGCGGACGTTTTGTGTCAGAAACACTCATGGCGGCTTTAGAAGACTTGGAAAAGCTCTATTTCCGTATGAAAGATGATGCGCAGTTTTTGGCAGAATTTGACCGTGACATGGCGTTTTACGTCGGTCGTCCGAGTCCTTTATATCATGCTGAACGATGGTCGAAAGAGTTGGGTGGCGCACAGATTTACCTGAAACGTGAAGACCTGAACCATACCGGTTCGCACAAAGTAAATAATACAATCGGTCAGGCCTTACTGGCGAAGCTTTCCGGCAAGAAACGTATTATTGCCGAAACAGGGGCAGGCCAGCACGGTGTGGCGACGGCCACCATCGCAGCACGTTTAGGTCTTGAATGCGTAGTATTCATGGGCGCAGACGATGTAAAACGTCAGGCGATGAACGTCTACCGTATGCGTTTATTGGGTGCGACGGTTGTGCCGGTAGAAAGTGGCTCCAAAACATTAAAAGATGCCATGAACGAAGCCATGCGTGATTGGGTGACCAATGTTGATTCAACTTACTACGTCATTGGTACCGTGGCAGGTCCACATCCATATCCGCAACTGGTTCGTGATTTCCAGTCGATCATTGGTCGTGAAGCACGCCGTCAGATTCTGGAACAGGCTGGCCGTTTACCAGATGCCCTAGTGGCATGTGTCGGTGGTGGATCCAATGCCATGGGCTTGTTCTATCCATTCCTGAATGACCAAGATGTGAAAATGTATGGTGTTGAAGCAGCAGGTCATGGGATTGAATCAGGCAAGCACTCTGCGCCGTTGAATGCCGGTCATGTCGGTGTACTGCATGGCAACCGTACTTATTTAATGTCGGATGCACAAGGTCAGATTATCGAAACCCATTCAATTTCTGCAGGTCTGGATTATCCGGGTGTGGGTCCGGAACATAGCTTCCTGAAAGATATGGATCGTGTTAAATACGTACCAATTAATGACCAAGAAGCGCTACAAGGTTTCCGCGACTTGACCAAGATTGAAGGTATTATTCCGGCGTTGGAAAGCGCACACGCCATGGCATACCTGACCAAACTTGCACCGACCATGGACAAGGATCAAATTATTCTTGCGACGGTTTCAGGTCGTGGTGATAAGGACTTGATGACCGTTGCCCGTATTGATGGCGTGGAAATGGTAGAGATGTAAGTTCCTTAAAGTCCTCTCCTTATAGGAGAGGGTTTGGGAGAGGTTATTTCAAATAAAAATCGTGCTAAGTTTTCTTAGCACGATTTTTTATGGAGTCAATTTTAAAAGAACCCGCTGGTCTGGAATTAAGAAAATTCACCTTGCGCGCGTTCTTTGGCCCATTCACGTAAAACAAATTTCTGTAATTTACCGGTCGAGGTTTTTGGAATTTCGGTAATCACCACATCCTTAGGCACTTTAAAGCGGGCCAGATGTTCACGGCAAAATTCCATAATTTCTTCTTCAGTGGCCTTGGTGCCTTCTTTGAGCTCAATAAAGGCACAAGGAACTTCCTGCCAGCGTGGATCAGGCTTGGCGACTACCGCTGCAGTCAGCACCGCCGGATGCTGATACAGTACTTCTTCCACTTCAAGCGATGAAATATTTTCTCCGCCAGAAATAATCACATCTTTGGAACGGTCGGTAATTTTGGCATAGCCATCCGGTTGGCATACCGCCAAATCTCCCGTATGGAACCAGCCACCGGCAAAGGCTTCTGCTGTCGCCTCAGGATTTTTCAGATAACCTTTCATCACGATATTGCCACGGAACATGATTTCACCCATGGTCTGACCATCATGTGGCACTTCCTGCATGGTATCCGGATCAAGCACTTTCATGCCATCTTGCAATGGATACGGGACGCCTTGACGTGAATGTAACTGTGCCTGTTCCTGAATAGACAGATCGCTCCAGCCTGCCTGTGAAGCGCAGAGTGCAGAAGGGCCATAGGTTTCAGTCAAGCCGTAAACATGCGTTACGTTAATACCGATATTGCGCATGCCTTCAATAATTGCTGCTGGAGGTGCGGCACCCGCCACCATCACTTCGACACGGTGATCAATCTTGGTCTTTTTCTCTTCAGGCGCGTTAATCAACATCGACAGAACAATCGGTGCACCACAGAAGTAATCGACCTTATGTTCAGCGATCAGCTTAAAGATCCGTTCAGCATCAACTTTACGCAAGCAAACGTTGGTTCCACCGTTGGCCGCCATGGTCCAGGCAAAGCACCAGCCATTACAGTGGAATAGCGGCAGTGTCCATAAATAGGTGGCACGTGGTGTCATGCCACAGGCAATAATATTACTGGCTGCGTTAATGTAGGCACCACGATGATGATAGACCACGCCTTTCGGGTTGCCGGTGGTCCCAGAAGTGTAACTTAAGCTGATGGCATCCCATTCATCTTGAGGTAAATGCCATTCAAAGTTTGCATCGCCTTGCGCAATCCAGTCTTCATATTCGATTTGGCCAATACGCTGGTCTTCACCTTCAAACTCTGCATCAGCCACATCAATGACATAAATGTCTTGTGAAACTAGAGCGAGTGCTTCAGTCGCAAGTGCAGTAAATTCAGGATCAACCAATAATACTTTGCTCTCAGCATGTTCCAGCATGAAAGCAAGGGTCTTGGCATCCAGACGGGTATTTAAGGTATTCAGGACGGCACCTGCCATTGGTACAGCAAAATGCGCTTCGATCATGGCAGGGACGTTAGGCAGCAGGACAGACACGGTATCATTTTTACCGATGCCTAATTTTTGGAGTTGGTTGGCAAACTGACGACAACGGTTGTATTTCTCACGCCAGGTAATACGACGCTTACCGTGAATAATCGCGTTCTGGTTTGGATAGATATAAGCTGCACGATCAAGATAGCGTAAAGGTGATAAGGCTACAAAATTCGCGGGGGTACGCGGTAATTCATCATATGCGCTAACCATTGTAAAACTCCGTTCTATATTTATTTTCATATCCTGTTGAAAAGATATGTATTTCTCAGAAATCTTGCATTTATGCTTTAGTCGAGTACGATTTTACAAATTTTAAGTATTTGAATATTAATAAAAATATTTAACCCTACTTAAATGTTTTGAACGCATGGGTTCCCAAGTTTGATTTTTTAGGTATTTTACTCTAGTTCAGCCATTAAAATAATATGAGCCCAGGAAGAATAATGAAAATACAACAGGCGAATGACGTCTGGCGAAACTGGTCGGGGAGCCAGTTCAGTGCCGCTCGGATTGTTCAGCCCAGCCAGATCAGTGAATTACAAAGTTTAGTGAAGACCCATGCACACATTCGTGCAGTGGGTGCAGGACATTCATTTAGCCCATTGGCCAAAACAGATGAGGTGTTGCTTAATCTCGATTTGTTAAAAGGTATCGTTGCCTTTGATCAAGAGAAAACCCAATGCACCGTGCGGGCCGGGACGCGTTTATATGATTTGGGGAAAGATCTGGTACCGATCAATCAGGCCTTAATCAATCAGGGCGATATAGACCAGCAAAGTCTGGCCGGAGCGATTTCTACCGGAACGCATGGCACGGGCATCGATTTACCTTGCATCTCTGCTTTTGTGGAAGGCTTTGAATTGCTGACCGCGGATGGAGAGCTGTTGCAATGTCATCGTGAGCAGAATGCTGAGATATTTCAGGCTGGACGGGTGGCATTGGGCAGCTTAGGCATATTGACCCAAATAACCCTGCAAAATCGACCACGATATAAACTAAAAGAACAGATCCAGCTCTGTTCATTAAAAGACATATTTACCCATATTGGTCAATGGAAACATCAGCACCGACATATTGAGTTTTGGGCTTTTCTGCATGCCGATCAGGTGATACTGAAAACCCTGGATGACACGGAGGATGACATTCAGCCGAGACAGGAAAGCTGGCCTTCGGAAGATACTTTATTAACCGTATGTTCGGAATTGACGCGACTTTTCCCAAAGACAAATCCCTATCTGCAAAAACTGCTGAGTGTGTTTGTTAAATCGACTTGCTATGTAGATTGGTCATCCCGGATTTTTCCGACCTCGCGCAATACCAGATTTAATGAAATGGAATATCAGATTCCGGTTGAGCAAGGTTTGCAATGTCTGGAAGAGGTTTTAGCGACTTTAAGGAAGCATAAGGTGCCGATGTTTTTCCCGATCGAGTTCCGTTATGTCAAAGGCGATGAGATCTGGCTGAGTCCTTTTTATCAGCGCGATTCAGTTTCCATTTCCATTCATCAGTTCTATAAACAGGATTATCATGCGATTTTTGATCTGGTCGAGCCGATTTTACAGAAATATCAGGGACGACCGCATTGGGGCAAGTTACATAGTATGAGCGCAGCATCACTGCGCGAACTCTACCCGAAATGGGATAATTTCATGGTGCTACGTCAGCAATTGGATCCACAGCAAAAATGGCTGAATCCATATTTAAAAGAATTGTTTTTATCTGGGAAATGAGGAGAGGGCGATGCAATCAAATTATTTTCAGCAACTGACACAAGACTTAAAACGGCAGGGCACTGGCACACCGCAACTGATTTTAGATTTAAAAACCTATCAACGTAATTTGGACTATGTACAGTCAAAATTGCCTGCGCAGTTACAACCGCGCCTGGTGGTGAAATCCTTAGCCAGCATTCAGCTACTCAAACTGGCCAGTGAAAAACTAAATACCCAGCGCTTTATGGTCTTTCATCTGCCGCATCTTTCCTGCATAAGTGCGTCATTTCCACAGGCCGATATCTTGCTGGGTAAACCGATGCCGATTCAGGCGGTAAAACGTTTTTATCAAACTTCACCTGAGCAAAATAAAGCCAATGATCAAGAAAATATTCAATGGCTGATTGATGATGTGGAACGATTAAAACAATATCTGCAACTCGCGCAAAGCTTGAATATCTGCCTGAATGTCAATATTGAAATTGATGTAGGACTGCATCGTGGCGGCGTACAAACGCAGCAGCAATTTATAGCTTTAATGAAGCTGATTCAGCACAACGCGGCTTATCTCAAACTTTCGGGTCTAATGGGCTATGATGCACATGTCGCCAAACTGCCAAAAATTTTGAAAAGTCCCGACAAAAGTTATCAGCAATCACAGCAGATGTATCAACAATACAAAACGATGATTCAGCAGCAATTCCCCGATTTATGGCATGAGGGGCTGTGTTTTAATGGTGGTGGTAGTCCGACCTTTATGCAGCATTGCCAGCAAAGTGTTTGTAATGATCTAGCCTTTGGCTCGATGCTGCTTAAGCCCAGTGATTTTGATCTGGCGAATCTGGCTGAACTGCAATGTGCACTCTGGATTGCCGCACCCATTTTAAAAGTGTTGCCTTGTAGTCAGATTCCCGGTCTGGAGCTGCTGAATCATTTTCCAAAAAAATATAAAGCCGTATTTATTTACGGGGGTTATTGGCGAGCAGATTATATCTACCCTGAAAAAAGCCGGCCGCATGTATTGTATGGCCGAAGCAGTAATCAGGAAATGCTTCAGGTGCCCATGCAGTGCGATATTCATGTCGATGATTATGTGTTTTTAAGACCGACACAAAGTGAAGCTATCATCCCGCAATTCGCTCAGCTTTATGTTTATACAGAGGGAGAGTTTATCCAGTGGCAGACTTTGCGGGAGTAACTACATTCTGAAGGCAAAAATGAGCTTAAGCCTTTAAAGATCAGGCACAGATTTGGCGGTAAATCTTATTTTTATTGGGAAAAGGTTTAATCATGCGGCTAAGCCGTGTAAAATTCGAATCGATTTTATTTATCCACCGTTTTTATCTTTTGAGGCTGTGCCTCGATCATAATCTCGCGGTGATATGCTCCATGGTACGGGGCATCACTCCTTAAGGATTTCTTATGCCAATTATCACTTTGCCAAATGGCGATCAAAAACAGTTTGATCACGCCGTATCTGTGATGGACGTTGCACTTAGCATTGGTCCTGGTCTTGCAAAAAATACAGTTGCTGGTCGTGTCAACGATCGTTTGGTTGATGCGTCTGATCTCATCACTGAAGATGCAACACTACAAATTATCACGCCTAAAGACGAAGCCGGTGTTGAGATCATTCGCCATTCTTGCGCGCATTTGGTCGGTCATGCGGTTAAGCAACTGTTCCCAGAAGCAAAGATGGTCATTGGTCCGGTCATTGAAGAAGGTTTCTACTATGACATCTGGATGCCACGTCCGTTTACCTTAGACGACATGGCAGCGATTGAAGAGCGTATGAAAAAGCTCATCGATCAAGACTATGATGTTGTGAAAAAAATGACACCACGTGATGAAGTGATTGCTGAATTCACTGCGCGTGGCGAAGAATACAAATTGCGTTTGATTGCAGACATGCCTGAAGAAACCCAAATGGGCTTGTACTACCATCAAGACTATTTGGATATGTGCCGTGGTCCGCACGTACCAAATACCAAATTCTTAAAATCATTCAAGCTGACTAAAATCTCTGGTGCTTACTGGCGCGGTGATGCGAAAAACGAACAGCTACAACGTATTTACGGTACAGCGTGGGCAGACAAAAAACAGCTTGCTGCTTATGTAAAACGTATTGAAGAAGCAGAAAAACGCGACCACCGTAAAATCGGTAAAGCGCTTGATTTGTTCCACATGCAAGAAGAAGCACCGGGTATGGTGTTCTGGCATCCGAATGGCTGGACCATTTATCAAGTGCTTGAACAATATATGCGTAAGGTACAACAAGACAACGGCTACGAAGAAATTCGTACACCACAGGTTGTTGATTTCACGCTTTGGGAAAAATCAGGACATGCTGCCAACTATGCAGACAACATGTTCACCACGCATTCTGAAAATCGCAACTATGCGGTGAAGCCAATGAACTGTCCTTGTCACGTACAAGTGTTCAATCAAGGCTTGAAGTCGTATCGTGATCTTCCGGTACGTCTGGCAGAGTTTGGTTCATGTCACCGTAACGAACCATCTGGTTCTTTGCATGGCATTATGCGTGTACGCGGCTTTACTCAAGATGATGCGCACATTTTCTGTACCAAAGAACAGATTGGTCCTGAAGTTGCAGACTTTATCAAATTGACACTGGATGTATACAAAGATTTTGGCTTCGAAGAAGTACAAATGAAGTTGTCGACGCGTCCTGAAAAACGTGTGGGTGATGACAAGCTTTGGGATATGGCAGAAAAATCTTTGGCAGATGCTTTAGATGCTGCGGGTCTTGAGTGGGAGCTTCAACCGGGTGAGGGCGCATTCTATGGTCCGAAGATTGAATTCTCTCTGAAAGACTGCTTAGGTCGTGTCTGGCAGTGTGGTACCATTCAGTGTGACTTTAACTTGCCAGAACGTCTAGATGCGTCTTATGTCACTGAAGATAATGACCGCGATCAGCCAGTAATGTTACATCGTGCAATTCTTGGCAGTTTCGAGCGTTTTATTGGTATACTGATCGAACACTACGCAGGCTTCATGCCACCTTGGTTGGCACCAATGCAAGCATGTGTGATGAACATTACCGATTCTCAAGCTGAGGCATGTGAGTCAGTCGTCGCAAAACTTAAAGAAAACGGTATCCGTGCAATTTCTGACTTGAGAAATGAGAAAATCGGCTTTAAGATTCGTGAACGTACATTAGAGCGTATTCCTTACTTACTGGTACTTGGGGGCCGTGAAGTAGAGGAAGGTACCGTAAACGTGCGTACCCGCTCAGGAACAAATTTGGGTACTATGTCAATCGATGCTTTCGTTGACTTAGTAAAAGCAGCCGTAGCCGAACGCGGCCGGTACATTGTGGAGTAACAGCGATTAAACAGCCTGACCGTAATCAACAGGGCGGTAACAAATCAAACCGTCCTGCCTTGAATGATGAAATTCGTGCGAAAGAAGTCCGTCTTGTAGACGAAAATGGTGAGCAAAAAGGGATTGTAAGCTTAGCTGACGCCCTACGCGCAGCAGAAAGTGTTGAGCTTGATCTTGTTGAGATCGTAGCAAACGCTGAGCCACCAGTATGTAAGATCATGGACTTCAACAAGCATTTGTTTGATCTTAAGCAAAAGCAGAAAGAAGCGAAGAAAAAACAACATCAAGTCCAGGTGAAAGAAATCAAGCTACGCCCGGGTACTGATGTTGGTGATTACAACGTAAAACTACGTGCAATCATCAAGTTCCTTGAAGAAGGTAACAAGGTGAAAATCACGCTTCGTTTCCGTGGTCGTGAAATGGCGCACCAACAGTTGGGTCTAGCTCAATTGCAAAAAATTGAAGCTGACGTGGCTGAATTCGGTACTGTTGAGCAGATGCCGAAAATGGAAGGCCGTCAAATGGGTATGCTACTTGGTCCTAAAAAGAAAAAGTAAGCACTCATTAAGCGAAAAAAGCCCTGCATATGCAGGGCTTTTTTTATGCTCTAAAGTTCCAGGCACTTTGTATGGCCTGCATAATCTGTTGAGCTTGCGGGCGGGAAAACATCGACAGCTGAATCCGGAAAAATCCAAGACAAATTTGATTTATTAGACCGGATTGATGCAATTTAAAATCCAAAGTGCCATCACGTTGACTAATCACATGCGCTGGCATGTTATAGAGCCAGCTTTTGAGATGTGCTTTGAGAGAAGCATAGCGTGGATTCAGAAAGCTATACTGTACCGAATGTCGTTTTAAGCACAGGCTGATGCGGAAACCGGCCAAAGTATAATAAATAGAGTATGAGGTTATTTTGAGTTTGGTTCCCAGCATAAGCAGCGAAAGACCAAGAAAGCCGCCAATATAAACATAAAAGCTAGGAGACTCCTGCCATAAAAATAATAGTCCTTGGAAAAAACTGGAATTGCTACGCACACTGCTGAAATAAAAAATGCTGAATATTCCGATCGGATAACAAAACAGCAAATATCCCGTAGTGCGCATGATCGGGCTAGCTTGATGAAACAGGATGTTTTCTGGCGCATTCATGGTTTATTTTTATGATCAGAAAGCGTATTGCCTCCATGAGCTTAGGTAATCTCTAGCCAAAAAGAAAGGCCCTTTCGGACCTTCCTTTGCGTACTTAATCAAGCTTATTCCACTGATTTTTCATCGTTTGCAATGAGCAGTTTATTGCCAATCGGGATTTGACGTGGCAATTTTTCTTCTGGAATAATGCGCTGCAAGTCGATGATCAATAAACCATTTTCATAGTCTGCCTGTTGTACCTCAATATATTCATCCAGACGTAAAGACAATTTAAATGCACGTCGCGCAATGCCTTTGTACAGGAATTCAATACTGTCATTGCTCTGGTTTTCAGGCTTGCCTAGGATGGTCAGCAACTTATTTTCCAGACGAATGTCGAGTTCTTCCTGACGAAAACCCGCAGTTGCCACCACGATGCGGTAATTATTCTCACCACGCTTTTCGATATTATACGGTGGGTAATTCGGTGCATCGCTTTGCATGGCATAGTCAATAAAGTCATTCAAGCGATCAAAGCCAATACTACGACGAAATAATGGATGAAGATTTAAGTTACTCATGATTAGAACCTTCTCACTAAAGCAAAGTTATAAAAACAAGAAAATAAGATCTGTCATGTCAGACATCAACAGCGCATAAGATTGACGCAATCCTTATGCAGAAATAAATATGTGTTTGGAGCTGAAATTTTCAAGATCAAAAAGAAAAAAATATATAAATTTTTAATAAGATTTTGATATTTATTGAAAAATAATTTTAAAATGCAGACTTGTTGTTTCTTTCTAAATCCTCTATGTTGAGTACATCGTCGCATAGTAAAAGTGCAGGGAGTATTAGAAGAAAATGATCGATTTATATTATTGGGGCACCCCCAACGGCCATAAAATTAGTATTGCTCTAGAAGAAATGGGGCTGGAATATCAAATTATTCCCATCAATATTCTGGAAAATGACCAGTTCCAGTCCGATTTTCTGGCTATTTCTCCCAATAATAAAATCCCGGCAATTGTTGATCAGGATGGGCCACATGGCCGCGCCATTTCAATTTTTGAGTCAGGTGCGATCTTGCAATATCTGGGTCGCAAAACAAGTCTGTTTTATCCAGCCGATGAAGTGAAGCGTATTCAGGTCGAACAGTGGCTGATGTGGCAAATGGGCGGTTTGGGGCCGATGCTCGGGCAAAATCATCACTTTAGCCGTTTTGCACCTGAGCGGATTGCTTATGCCACAGAGCGTTATGTCAATGAAAGCAAGCGTTTATATGGGGTGTTGAATAAACAGCTGGTCGGGCAGGAGTATGTGGCTGGCGAATACTCGATTGCAGATATGGCCATTTTCCCTTGGTTATTACGGCATGACTGGCAGCAGATCACTCTGGAAGACTATCCTGAAGTTTCCAAATATATCGATCGTTTGAATGCTCGTCCTGCGGTTCAGAAAGCGTTGGCAATACAGGTCAGTTAAGCGTCTGCCTTTATGTTAAAATAGCCTTAAGCAAATAAAGCCACCCTTACGGTGGTTTTTTATTGGATGGATATATGAACGATTTTCTTCTGAACTTTACCAAGATTGTTGAAAGTAATACCCGAATTTACTGGAGCATTCTTTTCGGCATTGCTGCATGTTTAGTGCTGTATGTTGCTGAAATTGTGCATATCGATCAGATGATTGCTGCCCTAAATACCAAAGATCAGCAGATTCTCCGTACTGCAATTGCACCGCTCAATGAGCAGTATAAGTGGGCGCGGATCATGGCGATGGTGACGGCAGTCGTTTGGTCCAGTTGGGAATACAGTAAAGCCAAGAAAAAAATGGGCTTGAGCCATTAATGCTGTAATGAGCCTATTTTTACTGTTTCTGTCGGCCTTTGGTGCAGCGACCTTACTACCTTTACAGTCTGAAGCGGTTTTGCTGGGGCTTTTAGTGCAGAACAAGCAGCATGCAGTGCTGTTAATTGCCGTGGCCAGTCTGGGCAATATTCTGGGGTCTTGTGTGAACTGGTATCTGGGTCTCAAGATTGAGCATTATAAAAATAAAAAGTGGTTTCCGGTTTCAGAAGACAAGATGCTTAAAGCGCAAGCGACCTATCAGAAATATGGTTACTGGTCTTTATTGCTGAGCTGGGTGCCTATCATTGGTGATCCGATTACTTTGATTGCGGGACTATTAAAAGAAAATTTTGCCCGTTTTTTGCTGATGGTCAGTATTGCCAAAGTTGGCCGTTATCTATTTGTCTATGCGGCCTTTGCCATGTTCTAAACTTGAAAATAGTTTTCCTGATTCAGTCTTGGATATTTTTTCAGACTTAAATCCTAAAATCATTCTTTAAATTCGCTTATTGAATGAAGATGCTTTTGTTTTAAACAAAGATGCTTTAGAATACTCGCTCCCTTACCTGCAGGTCGTTTTGTAATGGTGCAAACGAGCCGAACAGGTGTTCAAAAGAGGTTGTTATGCCTAAGATGAAAACTCGCCGTGGTGCAGCTAAACGCTTTAAAGCGACTGCTAACGGTTTTAAGCGTAAACAAGCGTTCAAACGCCACATTTTGACCAAAAAATCTGCTAAGCGTATTCGTCAATTGCGCGGCTGTGTAATGGTTCACGTAAGTGACGTTGCTTCAGTTCGTCGTATGTGCCCGTACATCTAAGGAGATTATAAATGGCTCGTGTAAAACGTGGTGTACAGGCTCATCGCCGTCACAAAAAAATTCTTGCTCGCGCTAAAGGTTACTATGGTGCTCGTTCACGCGTTTACCGCGTAGCGTTCCAAGCGGTAATCAAAGCTGGTCAATATGCTTACCGTGACCGTCGTCAGAAGAAACGTCAATTCCGCGCTTTGTGGATTGCACGTATCAATGCTGGTGCTCGTCAAAATGGTTTGTCGTACAGCCGTATGATCGCTGGCTTGAAAAAAGCTCAAGTGATTATCGACCGTCGCGTACTTGCTGACATCGCTATGCATGACGCAGTTGCGTTTGCTGCTTTAGCTTCTAAAGCTAAAGATGCATTGGCTGCATAAGTCTTTATGACTTGAAAAAGACCGCTTTTAGCGGTCTTTTTTTTAGATAATTTTAAGTTTCCTTTCCTGAGTATGAAATTTCATATTGGTAAGCTTTTCGAGCATAGAAATAGAAATATTTAACTCATTGGAAATTTCTTCAGCAGAAATACCATCATCTAATATAATATTTAAAGCTTCTTGAAGAAGAGTAGGAGTTTCGATAGGCATACTAATATCCTCCGATTCCTGTCTTGCCTCGCCATTGACTCTTAGGTGGATAGCACCAGTTTTATATTGATTGTCATCAATTAGATTAAGTTGCTTTGCTCTATATAGAATAGCTGCTTTACTAATTCCCCAAATTCTTTTGAATTCACTCATTTTATTCCAATCAAACCTTCCACCTTTAAATAAGATTGGAAAATTTGTTCTTAGCATGGATTGAGGTAATAGTAGTGCACTAGAAAATCTATGCGCTTGAGACTCAGTTAGGTTGTCGCCAGTAGTAACTCCATTATGAAGTACCATATGACCTATCTCATGTGCAATATCAAATCTTTGTCTGCAGGCACTTTTTTTACTAGTGTTTCGAACAATAATAGGTCTTTGACAAATCAATGATAAAGCATCAACTTCACTTGAAATAGAGTCAAAATCAGTTATAACAATGCCAATATCTTCACAGAACTCCGTTAAATTTTCGATGGGAGCTAAATTTAAATCAAATTGTTTTCTAAATTCCTCTGCAATTTTCTCAATTTGCTCACCTGTTAATTGATTATGATCAATTTCAATAGAATTAATTAAATATTCGGGCAAATCCACATGATGTTCAATATATCTAATTAACCGATTTAATTGTTCTGCTCTAGAAATAACGACTTGTTTTGCAAACTGTCGTGATGATTTAAGACTACGAAAATGGATTTGGTCTTCTTGTAAAGGAGAATGTACTTGATAGAAAAAATCTTTCTTTACATTAAAAATATCACATAACTCATTTAACAGTTCCTCAGTAGGATAACTAAGACCTGTTTCGAGTTTATGTATATATTGTTTTGACTTTTGAACTTTAGCTGCTACGTCTTCAAGTGATAACTCATTAAATAAACGCAGCAGTTTTAGTTCTAATCCATTAAAGGAATTAAACATTGTGGAACCTAATAATTGATTCAATTCTCTTGTGATTTGTTAGCTTTATTACGTTTACTAGATAGATTTCTAGTGCGTTTTTTGCCATTACTATCAGGGGTAAACAAATCATTTGTTTGAATTGAAGGAGCAAAGCTAGATGAATTATATTCCCAGAAAGCGACTATATTTTCGTTAATGTCATAGCTGACAAAACGGACAGTGGCTAATGGGAATCCATCTTCATCAATTGAATACATGAGTAAGAAATTGGAATAGCAAGGTAAGCCAACTTCATTGAAAAGGCTTAATTGTTCTGTTAAGACAAATGCACCTTTCTTGGTTGGATAAAAATAATTCTTTTCCTCAAAAAAACGACAAGGTGTTTGTCCTACTTTGAAAATAAATTTATTCGTTTTATCAACTATTTCAAATTTGTAAGGACAAGAATCATTGAGGAATTCTCTTTTCAAACAATTATGAGTTCTCTTAAAGAAAACAGTACCAAAGGTATAATTGTCATCATCAATATCACGGGTGTCTCGAAAACTTTTATCGAAACACTGAAGCATTAATTTTGCAATATAAGTTAACTTGTCATCTGTTAACTCTTTATCAAATGTTGAAGGGTGGGGGTATTTGACCATAAATAACGTATCCTTTACTTAATGTAATGTGGAAATCCTAAGTAGCGAATTTTTAATTTATTTCATTTTTATAAAAACGTCAACCAAATTATTTCTGATTATAGAAAAAGTCAACCAATTTTGACTTTGTCCATTAATTTTTTAAAATTTCTTGTGTTTAAAAAAGCTGCTAAAAAAATAGCTTCTTAAAATTCTTTTAAAGCCCGAAATAGTAACCAATCAGACAGATAATCACGGTAATCACAATTAAGGTCACTACATTTGCAGAAGAACTGGCTTTACCTGGATCTTGAGGTTTTTCTGCTTTAGAAATTTTTGGTGAACGATCTTCAGTACTCATACCGACAAATGGGTCAGGTGCAACTTTAGGTGTTAGCTGTGCAGTTTTATAGTGGTTGGCGACTTTGCTGATGAATTTAGCACTTAAATCATCAATTTTTTGCGAAAAATGTCGCAGATTGAGTTGCTGCTCCGGGCTGAGTACTTCGCCATCTGCACGATAGGGATGCTGGATTTTAGTTTGAATAAAGTCGTTTAAGGCGTCTAGGCGGTACAAAGTCTGGTGAGCATAATCCGCTGAATAGTCAGTGGGAATTAAGGCCAAATGACTTTCGCTATCGGCCTGAATGGCAGGCATGGTACCGTAATAAGGCAAATTGGTATACGCCGGCTCGATAAAATCTTGGGCAAGGCTACTTTCAAACAGTTCATGATCGGTATAGGTCTGGATATCATCCCAGTTTGGCGCTTCTAGATCCACATCAATGCGCTTGGCCAGTTTGGGATTTAACTCATAACACCAGAATGTTTCATGGCGTAAAGGGGATTGTTGTGATTTAGGCGCTTCGTAGTCATTGTCCGCGCTGTACCATTCAGGCAGTTCTTTACCAATGATCCAGGCAGTTTTGGTTTTGGCATCATGACTGACAATAAAATGCGCTAGTGGTAATAGCTCGACATTGGCATTCGGATTTTTTTCATCAACCAGTAAATCAGAGCGATGCAAACTCAGTCGGCGTACACCTTGTTTTTTCAGACCTTCCAGCCAGATCTGGAAATGCTGGGCCAGCAGATGTTGTGACATCAGATCCCGAAAGGCAAACTGATGCTGATTAAAAATGGAATGTTGAATCCAACGATTGAAACTCAGGTCCTGAGTCAAATACTCATTGCCGTAAGTGACGAGGGTCAGTTGCTGTTTCCAAATTTGATCGAGTGCCATAGTGATTTGATCTGATTGATATTGTGTTTATCTTATACTTTTTATATTTAATCACGCCAATCTAATTTTCCTTAAAACGCATCTTCATCAAAGTGTCTAAAAACTGTTAGAATGTGGGGTTTTTAAAATATTTTTTAACCTGTTGCTTTGAGAGTTACTATGTCACTGGAAGCCCTGACCACTGAAGCGCTCGCTGCGATTGCAGCAGCTCAAGACCTTGCTGCACTTGATCAAGTACGAGTGCAATTTACGGGGAAAAAAAGCCAGCTCGCGGAACAATCTAAGTCGCTTGGTAAAATGGATCCTGAAGAACGTAAAGTCTTCGGCGCACAAATCCATGCTGTACGTGAAACCATTACCGCTGCATTGACATCACGTCAGGCAGAACTGCATAAAGCTGCCTTAGAACAAAAACTGGCAAGCGAAACCATTGATATTACTTTACCAGGTCGTGGCCAGCAGGTGGGCAGTATCCATCCAGTGACCCAGGTGCAAGAGCGTATTTGCCAGTTCTTTACCAAGGCAGGTTTTACGGTTGCAACAGGTCCTGAAGTTGAAGATGACTATCACAACTTTGAAGCACTGAACATTCCGGGGCATCACCCGGCGCGTGCCATGCACGATACTTTCTATTTCGATGTGAACCATTTGTTGCGTACGCATACGTCTGGTGTGCAGATTCGTACCAT
This sequence comes from Acinetobacter endophylla, assembly GCF_053543775.1. NCBI lineage: Bacteria > Pseudomonadati > Pseudomonadota > Gammaproteobacteria > Moraxellales > Moraxellaceae > Acinetobacter > Acinetobacter endophylla. Next base: position 33,821 of record NZ_JBLVOM010000002.1, read on the forward strand.
GGAAACACAGCAGCCACCAATCCAGATCGTGTGTCCGGGCCGTGTTTACCGTTGTGATTCGGATCAAACTCACTCGCCGATGTTCCATCAGATCGAAGGTTTATACGTGGCTGAAAATACCAGCTTTGCGGAACTGAAAGGTTTGCTGATTAACCTGCTGAACGAATTCTTCGAAAAAGATTTGAAAGTACGTTTCCGTCCATCTTATTTCCCGTTCACCGAGCCGAGTGCGGAAGTGGATATTATGGATGAACGCGGTCGCTGGTTGGAAGTATTGGGCTGCGGTATGGTACATCCAAATGTGCTGCAAGCTGCAGGCATTGATCCTGAAAAATACAAAGGCTTTGCTTTTGGTCTGGGTGTTGAACGTTTTGCAATGCTTCGTTATGGCGTGAATGACTTACGTATGTTCTTCCAAAACGATGTGCGTTTCTTACGCCAGTTTGCTTAAAACTTTTTAATAATCCTCTCCTAACCTCTCCTTTTAAAAAGGAGAGGGACTCCGCGAAATAGATGGAGTTCTTCCCCTTTGGAAAATGGGGGGCAGAGGGGGATTCTAGAGATTTGAATTACAGGTTTTATATCAATGAAAATTAGCGAAAATTGGCTACGCACATGGGTCAACCCAGCCATCGATAGCGATAAACTTTCTGATCAATTGACCATGTTAGGTCTTGAAGTTGATGACTTATCTCCTGCAGCGAAACCCTTTACTGGTGTAGTAGTGGGGGAAGTCCTGACAGTAGAACAACATCCTGATGCAGATCGCTTGCGTGTGACCACTGTCAATATCGGTTCTGGTGAACCATTGCAAATTGTATGTGGTGCGCCAAACGTACGTGCCGGCATGAAAGCGCCAGTTGCGACTATCGGTGCAGTACTTCCGGGTGATTTCAAAATCAAGAAAGGCAAGCTTCGTGGTATCGAGTCACAAGGCATGCTGTGCGGCGCTTCAGAAATCGATTTGGAAGATAAAATCGATGGTCTGTTAGAGCTGCCTGCAGATGCACCAGTAGGTATGAACATCCGTGAATATCTGGATCTTGATGATAACGTGATTGACATCAGCATCACACCAAACCGTGGTGACTGTTTCAGTATTCGCGGGATCGCACGTGAAATTGGTGTGATTAACCAGCTTCCGGTGACTGCGCCTGAAATTAAAGAAGTTACTGCAACTATTAGCGACGAAAAGAAAGTCGTTGTGTCAACTGAAGGCTGCCCACGTTACTTAGGTCGTGTGATCAAGAATGTGAATACCAAAGCACCAACGCCTGAATGGATGGAGCGTGCATTGGCACGTTCAGGTATCCGTCAGCACAGCATTCTGGTCGATATTACCAACTATGTATTAATCGAGCTTGGTCAACCGCTACACGCATTTGATGGTGGTAAAGTGCAAGGCGCGGTACACGTACGTCAAGCGACGGAAGCTGAAAAGTTAGTTTTGCTCAATGAACAAGAAGTTGAACTCAACGAAAAAGTGATGGTGATTGCAGATGATGAAAAAGCATTGGCCATTGCCGGTATTATGGGTGGCTTGTCTTCAGCAGTCAGCGATGCAACCACTGAAATTTTCCTGGAATCAGCATTCTTCGCACCACTGCATATTGCCGGTCGTGCACGTAGCTTTGGCCTGCATACTGATGCTTCTCAGCGTTATGAACGTGGCGTCGATTTTGAATTGCCATTGATCGCTATGCACCGCGCATCACAATTGATTGCGGAACTTGCTGGCGGTGAGTTCGGACCAATTACAGTTGCCGAAAATGCAGCCCTATTGCCAACACGCGACGCAATTGAGTTGAATCAAGCACAAGTCGATCAACTGCTAGGTTATAGTGTTGATTCAGCGTTCATTACTGATGCTTTAACCCGTTTAGGTTGTGATGTAACTGTTAAAACAGAAGGCGAGTGGTTAGTGGTTCCACCGTCACATCGTTATGATATGGTGATTTACCAGGACTTGATCGAAGAAGTGGCGCGTATTCACGGTTATGACAATATTCAAATCAGCCTGCCTGTGATTGATGTGAAATTGGCGAAATACCAAGATCAATTTGAATTGGGTCAACTCCGTCAAACTGCCGTAACTTTAGGTTACCAAGAAGCGATCAGCTTTAGCTTCGCAGACCTAAAACTTGAAAAGCAACTTAATTCCAGTGTGAATCCATTAGCATTAGCCAATCCAATTTCAAGTGATTTGGCGGTGATGCGTTCAACCTTGCTGTCTAGCCTGATTCCTTGTGTGCAGTACAATGTTAACCGTCAGCAAAGTCGTGTACGCTTCTTTGAACTGGGTCTGCGTTTTGACTATCAAGAAGCTCGCAGCATCCATGATTTAAAACAGATTCCAACCTTTGCCCTGATTGCAACAGGTTCACGTACCCCTGAGTCTTGGCATGGCAAGGCACAGCCAATGGACTTCTTTGACTTTAAGGGTGATGTAGAAGAAATTCTGGCTGCTGGTCGTGTCAACGTAGAATATGTGCGTTCAGAGCGTAGCTGGTTGCACCCAGGGCAATCCGCAGAAATTCTCGTGAATGGTCAATCAATTGGTTACTTGGGGCGTTTACATCCCTCACTTGAAGACGAACTTGATCTGGCAACCACATGGGTAGCAGAATTGGATCAAGCGGCTGTTTTGCAAACTTATGTATCTAATTTTACAGAATTATCACGTTTTCCATCGGTTCGACGTGATATTGCGCTTTTAATTAGTGATAAGATTAATGTTAGCGAAATTCAGGGACTTATCGAAAAAACAGGCGGAGAGCTTTTAGACTCAACTTGGTTGTTCGATGTGTACACTGGACAAGGAGTAGAAGAAGGGAAACGCTCACTGGCATTTGCACTTCTCTGGCAGCATCCAAGCCGTACACTGGAAGATGCTGAAATTAAATCAGGTATGGATAATATCCTTCAAGTGTTAGAAAACACTTACCAAGCGACATTGAGGGCTTCATGACAGCACTAACTAAAGCAGAAATGGCTGATCATTTAAGTGAGCTCACGAGTTTAAACCGTCGTGAAGCAAAACAAATGGTTGAGTTGTTCTTCGATGAGATTAGCCAGGCGCTCATCTCAGGCGAGCAAGTAAAACTTTCGGGTTTTGGTAATTTCGAGTTGCGTGACAAGCGTCAACGTCCAGGCCGTAACCCGAAAACGGGTGAAGAGATTCCGATTTCTGCACGCCGCGTGGTCACCTTTCGTGCCGGACAGAAGTTCCGTCAACGTGTGGGAAATGAGCAGGTCAACTGATCTGCTTTTTTAAAAACTGGAATCTAATATTTTTAATTTTCAGTTTTTAAAATAAAAAAGAGAGCCAAAGGCTCTCTTTTTTTGTACTGAATAATCTAGAAGATTATTGAGCAGCAGCTTCAGAAGCAGCAGTAGCGTCAGCAGCAGCGTCAACAGCAACTGCAGCAGCAGCGTCAGCTTCAGCAACAGCAGCAGCATCAGAAGCAGCAACTTCAGAAGTAGCTTCTACAGCAGCAGCATCAGCAGCAGCTTCAGCTTCAGAAGCAGCTTCTACAGCTTCAGATGCAGCTTGGTTAGCGTCAGCAGCAGCGTCGTCAGCTTTTTTAGCACAACCAACGAAAGCTAGAGTAGTAGCAACTGCAGCAGCAATAGCGATTTTTTTGAATAACATGGCATCACTCTCTAAAAATTGAGATTAAAAAAAACCAAAGTTAGTCTGTTAAGTGCTTTTATTGTTCCTAATTGTGTTAGGGACTAACAACGCAGGAGCAGTCTAACTGGTCTGCAAATATGCTATCACTGCGCATTTTTAATTGCTACTGGCAATGATCAAAAAAGTACGGAAAAACGATAAAAAATAAGAAGTTTTTAACAGAAAATAACAATGGAATGAAAGATTTAGATTGGAGAAAGGCTTATTAAATACTTAAAAGTTATACAATTTTTAATCTGAATATTTTATTAATCAAAAACTTAAAAATAAGTTTACATAAATCAGGCTTCATTGTTTCATTCTGTAATTTATGTCAACCTAAAAAAGGCCACCGTTTAGATGACCTTTCATTTAAAATTTTAATTTGAAGCTTTGCGTTTCATCTGATCAAAGAAATCATCATTGGTCTTGGTTTCTTTCATACGATCCAGTAAGAATTCCATTGCCGCCAATTCGTCTTGAGTATGCAGCAGCTTACGCAGAATCCAGACTTTACGCAGATTGTCTTCTGACATCAGGCGTTCTTCACGACGAGTACCAGATTTCTTGATGTTCATTGCAGGGAACACGCGTTTTTCAGCAATACGACGATCAAGGGTAATTTCCTGGTTACCTGTACCTTTGAATTCTTCGTAAATCACTTCATCCATTTTACTACCGGTTTCAATCAGGGCAGTAGAAATGATGGTCAGTGAACCGCCTTCTTCGATATTACGTGCAGCACCGAAGAAACGTTTAGGGCGTTCTAAGGCATGTGCATCCACACCACCAGTCAGTACTTTGCCTGATGAAGGAATCACAGTGTTATAAGCACGTGCCAGACGGGTAATCGAGTCAAGCAAAATCACCACATCTTTCTTATGTTCAACCAGACGTTTTGCTTTTTCAATCACCATTTCAGCGACTTGAACGTGACGTGCAGGAGATTCATCAAAGGTAGAAGCCACGACTTCACCACGAACCGTACGCTCCATCTCAGTCACTTCTTCTGGACGCTCATCAATTAGGAGAACGATCAGAATAACTTCAGGATTATTGCGAACGATGGACTGTGCAATGCTTTGCAGCAGCATGGTTTTACCCGCTTTCGGCGGAGCCACAATAATTGAACGCTGGCCTTTACCAATCGGTGCAACTAAGTCGATCACACGGGTGGTTAAATCTTCAGTGGTGCCATTGCCCAACTCCATCACCAACTGTTCAGTCGGGAATAATGGCGTCAAGTTTTCAAACAGAATCTTGTTACGTGAATTTTCAGGTGTGTCGTAGTTAATTTGATTGACTTTAAGTAAAGCAAAATAACGTTCGCCTTCTTTCGGCGGGCGAATGGTGCCAGTAATGGTGTCGCCAGTACGGAGGTTAAAACGACGAATTTGAGAAGGGCTGACATAAATATCGTCAGGACCTGCTAAATAAGAACCTGCGGCTGAGCGTAAAAAGCCAAAACCATCTGACAAAATTTCTAGAACGCCATCACCAAAAATCTCTTCGCCATTCATTGCATGACGTTTTAAGATGGCAAAAATAATGTCTTGCTTACGGTTACGAGCCATACCTTCGAGGCCCATAAACTCGGCAATCTTGATGAGTTCGCCAATCGGTTTTTTCTTGAGTTCGGTTAAATTCATAGGTGGTCAGATAGAATCAAAGTTCTGAGGTACAGGTTAGAAAGGGAGTAACATTCGGCCGCATACCAGCATTCAAACGAAAGCAATTGAATTTGCAAAAGAACAATTCAGAGATCTGTTTGAGTGTTTCAAAGAAAAATGTGGAAAACAATTTCTATTGCCGAGCGGCATCTTATGTAATGTGTCTTGTAAGAAATTGACAGGATTTAGGATCCTTTATCTCTTGAGTAGCGAATATAAGAGAAAATGCCAGGTTTGTCAATTTATAGCCGAAAAAAATACGCGAGCATGAGTCGCGTATTTTTTACTAAAAATGCTGTGCTTAGATATTGTCATCAATAAATGCAGTCAGTTTAGATTTTGGTGCAGCACCGACTTGAGTCGCAACAACTTCACCATTTTTGAACATCAACAAAGCCGGGATGTTACGGATGTTGAAATTCACAGCAGTTTGTTCGCAAGAAGTTACGTCAACTTTCACGATTTTAACTTTGCCTTGGTATTCATCAGCAAGCACTTCAAGTACAGGTGCGATTGCTTTACATGGTGCACACCAGCCTGCCCAAAAGTCCACCAGTACAGGAACGTCTGATTGAAGAACGTCTGCTTCGAAGTTTGCGTCAGTAGTGTTTACGATGTTGCCAGACATGGAATGTGCTCCAGATTAATATTTTAAAGATAACTAATTATTAGTATTACATAGCCATCTTTAACAATGTAGGGGAATCTGTAAATTTTCAATGCTTAATGTTATTTTGTCTAATGGATGATCACGATAGTGATGATCGTGTCTCACTATTATTCCCGATAAAAAAAAGAATAAGGCATTAAATTGTCGCTACAAATGGCTTTTAAATTGCATGCATGTGAATTACTCTAAGCACAATTCGTTAAAGGTTTATTTCTGGAATGTCTGACTTTTTGATTGATGAAGAATTACTTGCCGCCATCGATATGGGATCAAACAGCTTTCATTTGGCCATCGCCCGTGTAGATCATGGTGAAGTGAAGAAAGTGGCATCAATGTCAGAAAAAGTTCAGCTTGCCGCAGGACTAGACGAAAATAAGAATTTAACCGAAGCCGCCCAGCAACGCGGTTTGGCCTGTCTGGCCCGTTTTGTAGGGCGTTTAGGTGCCGTTCAGCCGAACCGATTACGGATCGTGGCGACGAATGCTTTACGTCAAGCCAAAAATGGTCATGAATTTATCCAGAAAGCCGCAGAAATTTTACCGAAACCGATCGAAATTATTGCCGGCCGTGAAGAAGCCCGTCTGATTTATCTGGGTGTATCGCATACCATGGCCAACAGTGGTCGTCGTCTGGTGGTTGACATCGGTGGCGGTTCAACTGAGCTGATTATCGGTGAAGAATTCGAGCCGATTCATACCGAATCGGTACAAATGGGCTGTGTGGCATTTACCAAAGCTTATTTTCAGGATGGTGAAATCAGCGCCAAAGCTTTTGATAAAGCAGTTACTGCGGCACGTAAAGAAATTTCCGGAATTGCCAATACTTATAAAGAAGCCGGTTGGGATGCTGTCGTCGGCTCGAGTGGTACGATTAAAGCCTGCCGCCAGATTTGCGTTAATATGGGCTGGAGCAATGATCGCGAACAGTTGACGCGTGAAGGCCTGGAAAAGCTCAAAGATAAACTGCTTAAATATAAATATGTCTCGGACATGGAATTCGAAGGTCTGAAAGATGATCGTCGTGCCGTTTTACCCGCCGGCATTGCCATTCTCTATGCAGTCTTTGATGTATTGGGGATTGATCATTTGGTCTATTCGGATGGTGCGCTACGTGAAGGCGTGATGTATGACTTGCTTGGCCGTTTCAAGCATGAGGATATCCGTGATCGTTCCGTACATGCCTTGATTGGTCGATACAATGCCGATGCCAAGCAGGCTGAGCGTGTGGTTCAGACGGCACAGAAACTGTTTAATGACGTGGCCAGTGAACTCGGTTTGAGTGTTGAAGATAGTGACCTGTTGCGTCGTGCTGCCTATCTGCATGAGATTGGTTTGGCCATTAGTCACAGTGGCTATCATCGTCATGGCGCGTATTTATTACAACACTCGGATATTGCCGGTTTCTCGCAAGTTGATCAAAATCATTTGTCACATTTGGTCGCGCACCATCGGCGTAAATTGCGCGCTGATGCCAAGATTGATGTGATGAAAGTCGGTGGATCTAAACTTTTATGGTTATGTTTGCTGCTTCGTCTGTCGGTTTTGGTCAATCACAGTCGTAGCGATGAGATGCTTCCTGCCATTGAACTCAAGGTTGAAAATGCGCAACAATGGCAACTCAGCGTGTCTGGTGATGCCAAGCAATGGCCATTGCTGGTAGCTGAACTGCACGATGAACAGCAGCAATTTAAAAATTGGGAGATTGAACTCTCGATTCAATCCGAACAGTTTGTTAATTAATACCTTTATAGGGATGAAAACGGTTAACCTATGAAAAATAAAGCAACTCCATCAAAAGCATGGGCGACAGTGCAGATTGCACGTCATCCAGAACGTCCACAATTCCTGGACTATGTGGGTGAAATATTCACTGAATTTGATGCTTTACATGGTGACCGCCTATATGGTGATGATGGCGCGATGATCGGTGGTCTGGCTCGTTTCGATGGTCAACCGGTGATGATCGTTGGTCAGCATCGTGGTCGTAGCACCCGTGAAAAATTACAGCATAATTTTGGCATGAGTAACCCGGAAGGTTATCGTAAGGCACAGCGTCTGCTAGACATGGCAGAGCGTTTTAACCTGCCAGTCTTTACTTTTATTGACACTATGGGCGCTTATCCGGGTGTCGGTGCAGAAGAACGTGGTCAGGCTGAAGCGATTGCCACCAGTCTGGCTCAGCTTTCTAATTTGAAAGTACCTGTGATTGCAACTGTACTGGGTGAAGGCGGTTCAGGTGGTGCGCTGGGTATTGGGGTAGCAGATCGTGTGGTGATGCTCTCTCACAGTATTTATTCGGTGATTTCACCGGAAGGCTGTGCCTCAATTCTTTGGAAAACCGCTGAAAAAGCTGAACAGGCTAGTGAAGCCTTGGCTCTGACTGCAGAAAAATTGCAGAAAATGGGTATTGTAGAATATGTGGTGGATGAAGGTGAGGGTGCTCACTTAAATCCGGATCAGGTCATGAACAGCTTGAAAGCAGTGCTGAAAGACGCTTTGAATGAACTGCAACCAATGGAAGCGCAAGCACGATGCGAAGCACGTTACCAACGTTTGATGAAGTTTGGCAGCGACAATTTAGGTCTGGTTTCTTAAAACAACTGCAGGACTTTCCTGCAGAGACAAAATTTCTCATCGGATGCAGTGGTGGCGTAGATTCTATGCTGTTGCTGCATCTGATGTTTTTTTTATGCCCGGAAAAAGTTCGGGCGATTTATGTCGATCACCAGTTGCAAGCAGTCAGTGCGGATTGGGGTGAGTTCGTTGCGGATCAATGTCAGCAACTGAATATTTCCTGCATCATCCAGCCGGTCAATGTCGCCAGTGGTAATCTGGAACAGCAAGCGCGCAATTCACGTTATCAGGCCTATCGACAACATTTGCAAGCGGATGAAATGTTGGTGCTAGCACATCATCAGCAGGATCAGGCGGAAACCTTGATGCTGCGTCTATTATCGGGTGCTGGTATAGATGGTTTAGCAGCCATGAAACAAATCGATGTACGTGAAAATCTCACGATTTGGCGACCATTGCTGGATATTTCCCGTGAGCAAATTTGCCAATGGGCATCAGAGCTGAATGTTCAGAATATTGAAGATCCAACCAATGATGATACTCATTATGACCGGGCCTGGGCACGCCAGACCCTGTGGCCGGTATTAAGCGAACGTTATCCTAAAATGCAAACTGCCTTGGTGCGAACCAGTGAGTTAATGCAGGATGCTCAAAACATTTTAAAAGAAGTGCTGCAACAGGATTTAGCATCTTGTGGGACTGAAATGCAGCTCGATCTTGGTAAATTTCTACAGCTTTCAAAATCACGACAACGTCAATTACTCTCTGCCTGGATGAAAGGTAAACAACAGTATCGTCCATCCTTAGATATGGTAAAGCGTTTGCAATGCGAAGTGATTTATGCCAAGCAAGATGCTCAGGCAGCATTGCATTGGCAAGGCTTTTATTATGTACGCTATCAGCAGCAATTATATCGTTTGACCGCAGAGACCTATTTAGCCGAGCAGCAACAGGTTCAAACTAGTCCGGAAAGTATAAAATTCGCTTTAAAAGACTGTGTGCAGGTTTTGTCAGGGAAATTTATCATCGCGCCTGCACAGTTCGGTTTATCTCCTGCATTATTGCAGCAAGCTTTGCATTTACAGCAGAGGCAGGGTGGCGAAAAAATTCATTTATATGGCCGTGTCGGTACCTGGCCGCTGAAAAAAGCTATTCAGGAAGCGCAAATATTTCCCTGGGCTCGGCATACTATTCAAATATTAAGCACAGATAATGTTATGCTAGGCGTGTTTACCCCTAAAGGATTTTGGTTGGCCCAATCTGCATATTGTGAAGCAGGTGGATGGCTGCCGATGTCGGTTTCTTCAACTTTAGAACTCAACGATGAGCATTGAACATGAGTGCAGCTTTAAATTGTAATATCTGTTTTATTGGTGGCGGTAATATGGCCCAAGCCTTAATTGGCGGTCTGATTTCACGTGGTTTGCCAGCAACACGTATTACAGTTTCTGATCCGGTCGAAAAAGTCCGTGCTTTATTGGCGGAAAAAGAAATTAATGTGACCGGGGATAATAGCGCTGCAATTCAGGATGCAGATATCGTCGTATTGGCGGTAAAACCTCAGGTTTTGGCTCAAGTGCTGCAACCCTTAAAAGGTCTGGTTAATAATAAGCTGATTATTTCCATTGTTGCCGGTGCAGAAATTGCCACATTGTCAGCATTGTTGGGGACAGAGCGTATTGTCCGGGTCATGCCGAACACGCCAGCATTGGTACAGACCGGGGCTCATGGTTTATATGCCAATGCATTTGTGGAAACGAGTGACCGTGAGCTAGCCAGTCAGGTTCTGGCGTCGACCGGACTGACCATTTGGGTCGACTCAGAAGCACAAATTGATGCAGTCACTGCAGTCTCGGGTTCGGGTCCGGCTTACTTTTTCTATATGATGGAAAGTATGATTCGTGCGGGTAAAAATTTAGGTCTGGATGAAAAAGTTGCAACTGCACTCACCTTGCAGACGGCTTTAGGGGCGGCGCAAATGGCGATTACCAGTTCGAATACGCCCGCTGAGTTACGTAAAAATGTGACTTCTCCAAATGGGACTACACAGGCCGCACTTGAAGTCTTTGATCGCGCCCAGATTTCTCAAAATATTCAGGCGGCACTTGCCGCTGCACAAAAACGCAGTCAAGAACTGGCACAAGAGCTCAGTGAAAGCAGCAAATCTTCAGTTTAATTTTTAGGAACGTTCAAGTATGGGTGCAAATTCTGCGCTAATTTTTGGCATTATCATTAACGTCGCGATTTTGCTCGTATTCTTCCGATTTTTAATGCAACTGGCAGCGGTCAGTCCTTACAATCCTGTGGTTCTTTCTACTGTGAAAGCCACTAAAATTGTAGATGTATTTGGTCGAATTTTCCCAACTTTGGCCAAAGGTCGAGTCAGTACTGCTGCTTTGGCATTACTGGTCGTGCTCTATCTGCTTAAAATTTTTGGCATGATGTATCTGTCAGGGGGGATGCCGAATGGGCCTGTCCATCTGATTATTCTGACTTTTGTTACCATGATGCAGGATCTTATCCGTTTCTGTCGTTATTTGATTTTCGCTACGATTATCTTAAGTTGGGTGGTGATGTTTACTCAGTCTCGTTCGCCTTATATTGAAGTCGTGCAAGAGCTGGCTGAGCCTTTACTGGCGCCATTCCGTCGTATCATGCCAAATATGGGGATGATTGACCTTTCTCCAATCTTCGCTATTTTAACTTTGATTATTATCGAAATGATTATGAACCAGGTGGCGATTGTATTGCTTACCGGTCTTTAATCGGATCCAAATAAAAAGGACGCTGAGGCGTCCTTTTTTATTTGCTCCTCCCTTTAGAAAAGGGAAGTTGGGAAGGATTTGTTAAACTTCCCAAACGGTGAACAAGTTTTAATCGCAGTACAAGAAGATGGGATATTAACCTCTCCCTAACCCTAACCCTCTCCTGAGAGGAGAGGGGATACCTTTAAAATAATATTGGTTTTCACTCTCTCTCCCAGAGGGGGGAGGGCTGGGGTGAGGAAACCCTTTAATGCGCCTCATCCCAGTTTTTGCCTTTACCCACTTCTACCACCAATGGTACAGAAATCTGCAATACCGATTGCATCACTTCAGCCAGTTTAGGTGCCAGTTCATCGGCAATGTCTTCATCGACTTCAAACACCAGTTCATCGTGAACTTGCAGCAGCATTTTGGCCTGATTTTTCGGCAACATCTTGTCGACTTCAATCATCGCCATTTTAATGATATCCGCAGCTGAACCTTGTAGCGGGGCATTAATCGCAGCACGTTCTGCCGCTTTACGCACCATCATATTACGGGCATCGATATCTGGAGTATATAAACGGCGTCCGAGCAGGGTTTCAACAAAACCCTGTTCTAATGCGACCTGACGGGTACGTTGCATATAGTCATAAATGCCCGGATAACGATGGAAATACTGCTTGATATAATCCTGTGATTCCTGACGGGTAAAGCCCAACTGACGGATCAAACCAAATTCGGACATACCGTAAAGTAGCCCGAAGTTGACGGCCTTGGCTTGACGACGCTGGTCATTGGTCACTTCTTCCAAAGGAATGCCTAGAACTTCAGCTGCGGTACGGCGGTGTACATCCTGACCGTGAATGAATGCATCCAGCAGAGCTTCATCCTGAGATAAATGTGCCATGAGACGCAATTCGATTTGTGAGTAATCGGCTGCCAGCAAAACACGACCTTTCGGTGCCACAAATGCCTTGCGGATTTGACGGCCAATTTCGGCACGAATCGGAATGTTCTGCAGGTTTGGATCAGTCGATGATAAACGGCCAGTTGCAGTCAGTGCCTGATGGTAACTGGTATGCACACGGTGGGTATCAGGATTGGCCTGTTTGCATAAGCCATCGGTATAGGTACTTTTCAGCTTGGACAAACCACGATATTCCAGAATCAGCTGGGCAATCGGATGTTCAATTTTTTCCAGTACACTTTCACTGGTACTGTATTGTCCGGTGGTGGTTTTTTTACCGCCTTTTAGCCCCAACTTTTCAAATAACACTTCACCGACCTGTTTAGGTGAGCTGACATTAAAGCTTTCATCGGCAATTTCCATGATCTGGTTTTCCAGATTGTGCATGGTATTGGAAAATTCGCCCCCAAGCTGATCTAGAAAAGCCAGATCCAGTTCGATGCCGTTTTCTTCCATTTGCGTCAGTACACGTGCGACCGGAACTTCAATATTATGCAGAATATTCACCAGTTCAGGATGTGCCTGTAATTTGCTGCTCAAGACTTCATAAAGACGATAGGTAACATGTGCATCTTCTGCAGCATAATGCGCTGCAGTTTCAAGTGGAATCTGGTTGAAGGTCTTCTGTTTGGCGCCTTTACCGGCCACCTGTTCATAAGTCGTGGTCAGATGACTCAAATACAGACGGGCCACATCATCCATGCCATGACGGGTCGCGACGGAATTCAGGACATAGGAAGCCAGCATGGTGTCGAAATACCAGCCTGCCAGATGAATACCATGATTTTCCAGTACATGTGCATCATATTTCAGATGATGACCAATTTTCTTTACAGACTCATCTTCCAGAATTGGTTTGATCTGCGCCAGAATTACTTCACGATTCAGCTGTTCCGGTGCGCCTTCATAATCATGTGCCAAGGGAACATAGTAGGCATCTTGCGCATCGAAGGCGACCGAGAAACCGACAATCTGTGCAATACGATAATCCAGACTGGTGGTTTCGGTATCAAAGGCAAAACGTTTTTCGGTACTTAAGCGTTCAAACAGTGTGTCCCAATCTTGTTGGTTTAATACCGTGTGATAGGTGGCTTGTCCTAACTGGTCATCACTGCTGGTCACAGACGCATGGTCTTCCAGAGGTTCTGGTGCTGTAACCGCTTTGGCGTTAATAGATTTTGCTGCTTGCTGATAATTTGAATTATTCGGGTTGTTCGGGTGATCTAAGGACTGCAGCTGGTTACGGAATTCCAGCTCGGTGTACAAATGACGTAAGGTCTCGACATTCGGCTCACACAGTTTTAAATCGTCATAACCAAAGTTAAGATCCAGATCGATCACAATACTGGCCAGCTGATGGTCCAGTGCAATGCCATCGACATGTTCTTTAATATTTTGACCGACTTTGCCTTTGATCTTGTCGACATTTTCTAAAATGCCGCCAATCGAGCCATATTCAGTGAGCAGTTTTGCTGCAGTTTTGGCACCTACACCTGGCACGCCCATGATGCCATCTGATGCATCGCCCATCAGGGTCAGATAGTCAATAATCTGATTCGGCCAGACGCCAAACTTTTCAAACACGCCGTCGACATCCAGCGGTTTTTCTTTAAAGCTGTCTTCCAGGGTAACTTTTTCGGTCACCAGTTGCGCCATATCTTTATCGCCCGTAGAGATCAGCACCTGATGTCCCATCGCCTCGGCACGTTTGGCCAGTGTCCCGATAATGTCATCGGCTTCGGCACCCGGCAAGGTATGCAGCGGAATGCCCAAGGCGCGGATCAAGGCATGCAGATAAGGAATCTGTTCGGATAATTCCGTTGGCATGCTGGGACGGTCACCTTTATAAATCGGTGACAGCTCATGCCGGAAGGTCGGTTCGGGGGTATCAAAAATTACCGCCATATGGGTCGGTTGGGTCCGGCGCATCAGTTTTTGAATAGCAGAAATCGCACCACGAATTGCATTGGTATGTAAACCGGTTGACGTGGTTAATGGTGGCAGTGCGTGAAAGGCACGAAATAAAAAGTAAGAGCCATCGACCAAGACAAATGGTGGCATGTAATCAATTCCTTATTCAAAATACAGCGCTATTGTACGTGATTTTTACCGCGCTCGCTGAGACGAGTCTGAGTTTACAGCTTAGCGAATATCGGCCGAAGATGAAATAAGCAGCACAAGCTGTTGTATGATGGAACAATTCAGGAAAGAGAAATATAAGAATGGCTGCAGGACGGAATGAGTTGCGCATGATCTGGCTGATTACCCTGCTGATTGCCGGGATCAGCGCCTGGTATCTGGGTTATCAGATTGTGACTTATCTGTGTGGTTTGGGGTTTATCTTTAGCGTGATGCAATATGTCACTGCGGTAGAAGCACAGCTGAATCAATTGGCCGGACAGCAGCAGATGTCCTTGGAGCAAAACTCTAAAGTTCCTTTATATATTTCTTCAATTACTGCCATTGTTGGTGGACTGGCTGAACTGGATTGGTTGATGGGGATCGGGATTACGGCCTGGGTATTCTTTTTGCTCAGGTGGCTGCAACGTCTGGAAGGGCGCTTGATACAGCTGCAATCACAATCTCTTTCTGCCGATCCCTTACAGCGATCACCGGATCGATCCGATTCTGTTCCATTGGTGAAAACCGAGTCTGCCCAAGAGGTAAACGATTCTCCTCATCTGGTAGATCAACTGCAGCGCTGGCTTTTTCAGGGGAATCCTGTCCTCAAGGTCGCAATCAGTATTTTGGTGATTGGGATTATTTTACTGCTGCGCTTTGCCACCGAGCACTGGCAACTCAGTCTGGCTGCAAAATTGGGCCTGGTTGCACTGGCAAGTGGCTGTGTAACAGGTCTGGGTTATCGCCTGATGCAAAAAAATCGGAGTTTTGCTCTGGCACTAGAAGGACTGGGTTTGGGCAGTCTGTTCCTGACCTTATTTTTTGCCTATTACAATCTGGTGATTCCCACGCTGCCGTTGGCGACTTTGCTATTCCTCATCATTCTGGCCATCACTCTATATTTAAGTCTGAAACAGGAAAGCATCGAACTGGCCTTGATGGCTTTGCTGATTGCTTATCTGGCGCCGTTTACCTTGCCGACCCGCGATGCTTCGGCTGTTGAGCTGATCAGCTATTATCTGCTGATCAATATCGGGGTAGCAGTGCTGAGCAGTTTCCGGCCATGGAAGATTCTCAATCAGATTGCTTTTTTAGTCACTGGGGTCGTTGGCGGGATATATAGCCTGATTCATGGTTATACATATGAGCGTTATGCCATGACTGCGCTGATTCTGGCACATAGTGCACTGTTTATCTGGCTAGGTTTCCGCTTTAGCCAGTTGCTGGCACGACAGGATCTCTCACGTTTTCAGTTAAAACCGGTATTGGACTTAGCGCTGATTTTTGCTGCCCCTATTACCGCTTATATTTTTCTGTATCTGATTCATTTTAATCAGCCCAATCAAAAACTCTGGCAAGCTGGGTTAAGCCTGTTCTTTGCACTGGTCTTTGCCGCTTGCTGGACACTGCTGCACCGTAAGCAAACTATCCAGCTCATTTCGCAGAGCTATCTGAGCCTGATGCTGATTTTTCTCGCCTTGGTGCCACCGATCTTATTGACAGAGCAATGGAGTGTGGTCGGCTGGGCCGTTGAAGGTGTTCTGATTTATTTGTGGGCCTTGGAAAAAAATGTCCGGGTAGCACACTATCTGAGCATGGGCTTATTGCTGATGGCCGGATTCAGCAGCCTGTATTATCTGGTCGAGATTAATCCAACACCGCGAATCATTTTCTGGATTTTGAGTCTGTGCTATGTGGCAGTCGTAGTCATCAGCCAGCTTAAAAAGCAGTACCAGCAGCAGATGGATAGTCTGAGTGTCAGCTTTTTAAGCAGTTTAAGTGTTGCGGCCAGCCTGATGTTATTTGCCTTGCTGGAAGATGAATTTCCGAGTCAGCATGCCTATGTGCTGAGTTTATTTATCATCATACTGGGATATGTACTGTTCAATGAAATGATCCTGCGCAAAAATCAGGAGTGGTCCTGGTTACTGCCGAAGTGGAGCGGCATCTCGCCCTTGCTGGTCATTGCGGCGATTCTGACCCTGGATCGTAGTCAAAATGCGGTGATTGTCTGGAATAGTAGTTTTGAACGTGGAGTTTTTGCCCTTTCTACGATGCTACTAGCCATTTTGTGGCTTAGACCGTTGGCTGGCTTGCAGCTCTCCAAGGAATGGATGAGTTTTGGTGTTTTTAGCAGTCTGGCTCTGGCAAGTTTATGTCTGATCCCGAACATGCCTTATCTGAGCATGGTGATTTTACCTTTATTATTCTGCCTGTGGTGTTATCGACAGGATCCGCAGTCAGGCTGGCAGCAGCTTTGGCAAACCAAGAGCTGTTTATTGCTGATGGCAACTTGGCTGGTTTGTTCACAGTTATTTAGTCAGCAAGCCTTTCAGTATTACTGGCTGCCAATTCTGAATCCTTTTGATCTGATCAGTATCGCCATGTTTGCCAGCTTTATCTGGATGCTGTTACAGCAAATTAAAGTGGGACGTGATAAAGGCATGATCGCAGTTTTAATGGTACTAAGCCTGTTATGGCTTTCCAGTTATATTGTTTTAAGAGCTTTACATGTGTACCTGCAGACGCCGTTTAATGAGCTGGCATTATGGAGCAATGCGACAGTTCAGCTTAGTCTGACCATACTCTGGGTATTGCTGGCCTGGATTACCATGTGGACAGCAACACTCAAAAAACTGAAACCAATGTGGATTTTAGGCGGCAGTATTCTGGTGATTGTGACCTTGAAGCTCGTACTATTTGACCTGTCACATATTGGCACCCTGACACGGGTGATTTCCTTCCTGCTGGCGGGCGGGGTGATGCTGCTGATTGCTTATATTGCGCCGATGCCGGAGAAAACTGATTAATTGAATCCTCTCCCTAACCCTCTCCTTTAAGAAAGGAGAGGCAACATTCTTCACTGATGCAGGTTTTGGTTTCGATGTTACTCTCACCTAAAGTTAATTTATTTTAAATCTGGCTCTCTTTTCATTGCCTTGTCATTGGCGTATTGATCGATCTCTTCATTCTCCAAAGGACGGGAAAGTGGGTGATCGACAAAGCCCATTTTCGGCACCGGAATTTCAATCTGGTTATCGACAAAGCCGTTGCGAATCCGTTCCTGCATTTCATCACGAACTTTCAGGTAGTTTTCCTGTTGGCACCACACAGCAAACAGCAGTTCAATCGAAGATTCACGGAACGCAGTAACGGTGACTGCCGGTTTTGGGTCGGCCAGAACCAGTGGATACTTGTTGGCAACATCCAACAGAACTTCGCGCACCTTGATAATATCTTCATGGAAATTGATCGCCAACGTAATCGGAATCCGCCGTATCGGAAATTTCGACAAGTTCTGCACCGGTGCCCGAATTAGCTGTTCATTCGGTAAACGCACATAGATATTATCTTGGGTCAAAAGTTTAACCGAGAGCAGATCAATCGAAATCACTTCGCCTTCAATGGTATGTCCACGAATCAAGGTAATCTGGATGGTATCACCGACTTCAAAAGAACCTTCACCAATCAGGAACAGGCCACTGATCAGGTTGGATGCTGAGGTTTGCGAAGCAAAACCCAGTGCGACCGTTAAAATTCCGGCAGCGCCAAGGAAGACACTGAGTTTAAAACCAGCCTCTTTCAGACTGGCCATCACAAATAGCAGGAAGATAAAATAGAAAATCCCGCGGCGCCAGACCAGTTTTTGATGGGCATTAAAACGGACACCAATGGTGCGAATAAAGGTATTGGAAATAAAGCGCGCAATCAGGAAACCAATAAAGCACAACACCACCGCCACCAAAACTTCGGTCAAACGATCGGTATTGATATTGGTAAATACTCCCTTCAGGCTATTGGTGACTTCGGTCGGAATATTTGAACTTGGCATCAGACGCCCTTAGAAAAATGAATCAAACATATTAAATAAAGCGCCTGCCGGATCGCGCGGTGGATGCAGATAGGCGACTTCGCCGGCATTCGGCGGCGTGCGGTTTTCCACCCGGATCCGCGGTGGACGATCCGAACTCTCATGCAAGACCCGGATTTGCGAGGTCCATAAGCGGCC
Source organism: Acinetobacter endophylla (assembly GCF_053543775.1). Classification (NCBI taxonomy): domain Bacteria; kingdom Pseudomonadati; phylum Pseudomonadota; class Gammaproteobacteria; order Moraxellales; family Moraxellaceae; genus Acinetobacter; species Acinetobacter endophylla. The sequence goes on from NZ_JBLVOM010000002.1 coordinate 52,251, forward strand.
GGTACTTTCACTGTAAAAAAGCGGCAGGGCAGGCACTGGCACATTCATTCGGTCAAAGCGCAATTGCTGGTTACTTGTATTGTGAAACTCAATCGGCGTGACTGCACGAAAGGCTCGCGGATGTAACTGTTTCAGTTCGGTTCTGCCATCGACTGCGGTGGCATAGCAGATTTCCCCCGAGCGATGATTGGGTCCAAACCAGGTGTCTTTTGGCAAGATTACCGGCAAATCGAAAATCGGTTCGCGCTGCCCCTCGACAAAACCGGCAATCCATAAGGGCGTGCTGATATAAAGCGTACCGCGCTGTCCGGCAGGAATATAAATCGGATCGACCGGCTTGATCACCACAGAACGATCGGCAAGGCGAGGCATCAGCTGCAGTTTATTTTGTGTGGATTTGAACATATAGCGTTCAATTTTCACGGGCGGTGGAAATGCAAAATTCGGATCATCAATCTGACGCCATTGCTGCTCATAATCGTATTGCACAGAAGGGCGGAAATATTCCAGTCGCCATTCCTGAATCCCTCGGGTTAGCCGAAACAGCAAGGAGCCAAACTGCCAGGCTTTAGACTGATTTATTTCAAAATTCTGTTCTCCCCACCAGCGCATTTTCGCTGTATTCGGGATTAATTCATCTTTATCTTGCGGCAATCTTGGCACCCTTTCTTGCTAAATCTTTGAAAACATACTTCACGCTGTCATATGCTTAGAGTACACTCAATTTAAATTTTTTCATCATTATTATAATCCGCGATGCAAGTACTTAAACAATTACAAATCCCATATAGCTTCGCCAAGCGCCATGGTGTGCTGTTGCGTTATGAGGGAGATCAGGCCTTTATTCTGCGTCGTGACAATACCTCGATGCTTGCATTGCAGGAAGCTCGCCGTCTGCTCGGTTATCCGGCTCATTTTCAACTCTGTAGCGAACAGGAATTTAACCAGTTACTCAGTTCCAGTTTTGCCGGCGATAGCGGCGAATCGCAGCAGGTGGCTGCCGGTCTGGAAGATCATCCTGATTTACTCAGTCTGGCTGATTCGGTTCCGGAAGCTGAAGACCTGATGGACCAGGAAGATGATGCGCCGATTGTCCGTCTGATCAATGCACTTTTGTCCGAGGCAATTCGTGTCGGGGCTTCCGATATTCATATTGAATCTTTTGAGAAAAAACTGTCGGTGCGTTTACGGGTCGATGGCCAGTTACGCGAAATTGTCCAGCCACGCCGTGAACTGGCCCCGCTTCTGGTTTCACGTATTAAAGTCATGGCCAAACTGGATATTGCCGAAAAACGTATCCCACAAGATGGCCGTATTTCCTTGCGCCTGGCGGGGCGTGAAGTTGATGTCCGTGTATCAACTTTGCCCTCTTCTTATGGTGAACGTGTGGTGATGCGTCTGCTGGACAAGCAGGCTGGCCGTTTGAATATGACACACTTGGGTCTGATGAATAATGACTATGATCGACTCAAGACCTTAGTGCATCGCCCGCACGGGATTATTCTGGTGACTGGCCCGACCGGTTCGGGTAAAACCACCACTTTATATGCGGCGCTTTCAGACCTGAATGATGGTTCCAAGAATATCCTCACGGCTGAAGATCCGATTGAATATCAGCTGGAAGGTATTGGACAAACGCAGGTCAATACCAAAGTGGATATGACCTTTGCCCGTGCATTAAAAGCCATGTTACGTCAGGACCCGGATGTGGTCATGGTCGGTGAGATTCGTGATCTGGAAACCGCAGAAATTGCGGTACAGGCATCCCTAACTGGACATCTGGTGTTATCCACCTTGCACACCAATACCGCGATTGGTGCGGTTACACGTCTGAAAGATATGGGGATCGAGCCATTTTTGCTGTCCAGCTCTTTAATCGGGGTAATTGCCCAACGTCTGGTGCGTACCTTGTGTCCACATTGCGCGACCTGGCATGAAGCAGATGCTTTCGAAAAGAATCTATTTGGCAATATTGAGCATCCCCAAGATTTAAGATTACCGCAACCTCAAGGCTGTGAACGCTGTGGCAATACGGGCTTTAGTGGTCGTACCGCGATTTATGAAATTGTGTCAGTCGATGATCATATGCGCCGTTTGATTCATGGCAATGCGGCTGAATATGAAATCGAAAGCTATGCACGTCAGCAGTCAGGTTCCATTCGTGATGATGGTCTGCGTAAAGTACTGGCCGGAAAAACCATGATTGAAGAAGTATTGCGAGTGACCAACGAAGCGGCGGAGTAATCTTTTAATCTATTACTTTTATTATAAGGATCGTCAGGACTTTTGGATATTTACCAGAGACTGGCGATTTTTTTCATGAGTTGTGCACGAAAAGGTGCAGTCGGATTGCCCGGATTGCGCAAAGTTTCATTTTCATAAAATGTCTGCCAGGCTTGTACCATCGCTAAACTCAATCCTGCCTGTTTCATTGTTTTAACATCTGCTCGATTGATATTAAGAAAACGAGCTTCGGCATCTTTAAGGCCAGCGCCCCAACCAATAATCCCTTTACCAAATTCAGGCAGAATCATATTTTTAGGTGTTGCAGGAATGGGCAGGCGTTCAATTTCGGTATTAACCAGAGATTTTATATGCGGACGGGTTTTTTCTGAGAGATAGAGATCTGCAAAAGAGACAGTAGCAACAGTGAGTAAGAGACAACTTAACAGAACAGGCTTTAACATTAATAATATAAATCAGATCATTGTAAATAAGAATCATTATATATATGTTCTTGGATTTTTGCTGTTGTTTTGAAAAGGAAGCTGGCTGTTTAGGGAAAGTGAGGCGACTAAAAGTTGAAATTTATAATTGAAGTCTAGGGCCTGTCATCAATTAGCTTGAGAAAATCTGATCTGTCCTCATTATTTTTTCATGACTAAACGCTATGCATTAAGAGATGATCAGTGGGAACAGATTAAGGATCTGTTGCCCGGACGAGCGAGTACTGTTGGAGTAACTGCGAAAGACAACAGGCTATTTGTTGAAGCAGTATTGTATCGGTATCGTTCAGGTATTCCGTGGCGAGACTTACCAGAACGCTTTGGGGATTTTAGAGTTGTGCACACTCGCTTTAGCCGTTGGGCTAAAACAGGCGTGTGGCAGAGAATTTTTGAAGTGCTGTCACATGACTGTGACAATGAATATGTCATGCTAGACTCAACCATTGTGCGTGCTCATCAACACAGTGCCGGGAAAAAAAGAACAGGCGATCGGACGCAGTAAAGGTGGCTTAAGTACCAAAATTCATGCCCGTACTGATGCTTTAGGCAATCCAACAGGATTTTATCTCACTGCCGGGCAGGCTCATGACTTAAATGGTGCGGATATGCTGCTGGACTTATCGTTAAGTCAGACTTGGCTCATGGATAAAGCCTACAATTCCAGGGATCGGGTGATTGATCCAATTCATAAGATCAATGGTCAGATCGTGATGCCATCCAAAAGTAACACAATTGATCAGCGTGATTATGACCAACACCTTTATAAGGCAAGGCATCTGATCGAGAACTTCTTCGCTAAGCTCAAGCAGTATCGAGGTATTGCCACACGCTATGATAAATTGGCTCAAAATTTCCTGTCAGCGATCTATCTTGCCTCAACAATAATCTGGCTTAATTGATGACACGCCCTAGCTATCCTGAAGCTATTTTTTTCAGGATAGCAGTTAAATCAAAATCTTAAGTAATCACATTTAAGTTCACATCAATATTATTGCGGGTCGCATTCGAGTATGGGCAGACGATATGCGCAGCATCGACCAGTTTTTGCGCTTCTTCCTGATCCATGCCTTCAAGATGGATGTTTAATGTCACTTCGATCCCGAACCCGGTAGGAATCGGACCAATCCCAACATCACCTTCAATATAGGCATCTTTACTGATATTGAGCTTGTCACGATTGGCAACAAATTTCATTGCACCCAAGAAACAGGCGGAATAACCTGCGGCAAAGAGCTGTTCAGGATTGGTTCCACCGCCTGGTCCCCCCATTTCTTTAGGTACGGCCAATTGGACGTCCAGAATCTGATCGTCAGAAATGGCGCGGCCATCACGGCCCCCTGTGGCTTTGGCATGTGCGGTATAGACGGCTTTTTCTAATGACATGAGTTAAATCCCTGTTTATTTTTCGTAGAGCTTCTATGCTCGGTGATTTCACCTGAAGAATAAGCAGGGATTTTGTTATTTTATGCAAGCAAATGAAACGATTCAGGAAAGTTGAAGAAGTCTACGGTGTTGCATTAAAGGCATGGATTCACGCACTTTTTGCTGTTCATTTAAATCAAAGTCGACGGAAATGAGTTGAGCACCCTCTGCATGGATCATATTGAGAAGTTGTCCACGGCTATTGGTGGCGGCTGCGTGTCCCCAAGTCTGACGTTTTTCACCATGCCAGCCTTGTTGAGCTGCACCAAGCACCGAGCATTGGCTATCTAGAGCACGTGTTTGCAAAAGGAGCTGCCAGTGCATTTCACCTGTGGTATAGGTAAAAGCAGAAGGAGCGGTCAAGAGGTTTGCACCTTTAGCCCGTAGATTTAACGCCAGTTCCGGAAAGCGCAGGTCATAACAGACCATCAAACCAATATTACCAAAAGGGGTTTTGGCTACGATAACATCTGTGCCGGGCTCAAAGAACTTGGATTCCTGATAACCGCCTACAGCATCACCGACTTGCACATCAAACAAGTGAATTTTGTCATAACGCGCTTCAGTGCGTTCCGGGCTGATACACAGGCTAACGGTACGCACCCGGCCATCTTCAATGATTGAACCATCCGGACGATAAGGGCAGGGTAATGTACCAGCGACGATCCAGGTGTCATATTGATGGGCAAGTTGTTCCAGACGCTGCTGAATCACTTCAAATTGTGCAGCAGTTTCACGCTGTTTTCCTGCGGCAAAACAGACAAAGTTTTCCGGGAAAACAATCAGTTCAGCTCCATTGGCCTTACTTTGTTGAATTAAAGATTCAATCTCCACGAAATTGGCATCAATTTCATTTTGAGAATTCATTTGTACAACAGAAAGTAAAGTCATAGGGTCCTCTTATAAGATGGTTATACCTTTTGCTCGGAAATTTTATCTAAATTGTCTTGCTCTTTCTGTAGCTGTTTGACTAAAGGTTCAAACATGTTCTGATTGCTTTGATTCAGTTTCATCAAGGTTTTATGCGCATCCAGAACCGTATTCAGCATATTTTGATGCGTGACATGTTCTTCCATCAGCGCACGTGTGCAGACATTTGGATCACCACAATAATTCAGAATCACAAACACTTGGCTCAATCCCATACTGTTGGCCAAAGTGGTAATGTCAGAATTGGTAGAAAGCATGACAGCCTGAATATTGTGTACTTGCTTGAGTTTGAGTCCTAGTTTCGCTAAAACACCCAGTACGGTACTGTCAATGAAACTGGTTTCGGTGAGATCAACGATAGCGCCAACTACGTTGTCTTGCTGTTCAATTTTGTTCAGTAATTTGTCTAGACTAATACAAGATTGGGCACGCACTTCGCCGATAAGCTTAAAAATATGCGTTCCATTCAGACTTGCATATTCAACATGACCTGTTGACATATAAATGCCATTTGCAGAGAAGGATATTAAATTATCCCATAGGGTGTATTGATACTCAAGTGGCTGAAAGTAGTAATCAAATTAAGTGCTTATAAAGCCTGTAAATATACTGCTAATTTACGCGGATAAAGCTTAAAAAGGCGATATCGTCAGCCACATGTTCCGGAGCCTGAAAAGATTGATTCTGCAAATGGTGTAATAATTGCGAGAATTGTTCATTTAAACCACCATCAAAAGGTTCCAGTGCGCCATCCGAACAGATAATAAAGCGCGCATTGCGACTTAATACCCATTCATTTTCCTCAACTTCAAGATCTTCGGTTAAGCCCAAAGGGAAACTGCTGGAAGAGAGGATTTTAGGTTCTTGATTGGGTTCAAATATAATTGGTGGTGGATAATGTCCGGCGCTGGACCATTTTAATACATGGGTTTCCAGATTAAGAATCCCGGCAATCATGGTGATGTGCTTTTCAATATTTTCCTGCATCAGCATGCCGTTCAGCTTCTTGATCAGCTCGCGCGGCGTCTTGGAGCGACCATGGAAAGCAGCCATCCAGGACGTGAGCAAACTACTGGTGACGCCATGTCCGGATACATCGGCCAAATAGAAAATCACTTCTTTGTCGCTGATTTTCCAATAATCATACCAATCCCCTGAAAGATAGGCTGAAGGCTGAAAATAGGTTTCGACCTCGTAATTGGTCAGTTCAATAGGATTCGGTAACAATTTTTTTTGTAGTTCTGCAGCAGAAGGAAGGTCACGGCTATCCTGGTTACGCTTATATTGTGCATCAATTTTTTGTAATGCCAGATCTGGATTCTCGGGAAGCTTGTTCCAGATCCAGCCGGCTAAAGCACCTTGTTCCCAGGCCTGAGCCAAAGCAGTACCTTCATTTTCTAAGGCCAGTACAATCGTAGGTAGATTCCACTTATATTTCAGATAATCATGTACATCTGCAATCGCAATAATCGTAGAGTCATACAGTTCATGATCATCCAGATAGATCATCTGAACATGCGGAAGCGTATCAAGTACTTGATCTAAGTAAGGAATATCACGAGTCGGTTGAATGAAATACATAAAAAAGTGATTCAATCCCAGGATTGGTTATAAGATGTACTATAACAAGCAAAGTATTGCTAGCGAACAGATTTTCACTAGCAATCATACATGAAGCTTAAACTTAAAGATCTTCGTTTGAAGATTCAATGTTGCTATCACTAGAAGGTGCATCATCAGAATTCTCATCTTCAAAATCATCTTCTAGGAACAGCGTATCTTGTTCTGTACCTTTCTTTTCTGCAATTGCATAATTGGTACGTTGCAAATAAATATCGCGAATCTGCGCATAGCGATCGCCAGTCAGCACCCCTTCAACGTCCAGTATTTCTGAACGGGTATCAATGGCACGCCAAAACTGATCAGTCCAGTAAAGTCCATCTTCATCTTCGAGAATGTATTTTTGTGGACGGGCCTGACTATCTACAGCAGTACCGATCACCCCACGGACAGAACTTGGACCTAAAAATGGCAACATGATATAAGGGCCAGAAGGCACCCCATAATACCCTAAAGTAATTCCAAATTTTTCCTCTTCATGGCTCAAGCCAAGGCGACGTGCTGGATCAGCCAGTCCTAAAGTCGTTAAGGTATTAATAGTAAAACGACCTAGAGATTTAGCAGCGCGGGCAGGACGACCTTGAATCAGCTGATTCACCACATTCCAAGGTTCACCCAGGTTACTGCGGAATTGGGTATAGCTGCCACGAACATCTTGAGGAACTTTTTCCACATATTGTACAGCTATGGGGCGTACCACGGTGCGGTCAATCGCATCATTAAACTGATAGATCTTTCTATTTAAGGGCTGAAAAGGATCTTTAACTTCTTCTGCCTGTGCTGCACTGGCATCAACTTTCAGTTGCGTTTGTAATTGTTGAGCTTTGGTTGATATCTTTGTTCTAAGCGGCGTTTTTGCAGGCTCGTTTTCCAGATTTTCCACACCGGTGGCCACCTCAGCGAAAACATGTGCGCTTGAAGCTAAAGAAAATAAGCATATAGATAAGTAAATAGAACGATGCATAAGGTAACCTGAGGCCTTTTCTGTGTAAGTAGCACTACTTATTAGTATGAAAATAATAAACGTTATATTCACGAATAGACATCATTTAAGCAAATTTGTATAAAAAATGAATGAAAACACACGAAAAGCTTAAAAAATATACATACAAAATGATTTTCTTGAAAAAGGTGTTGCAAGCCTTCTGAAATGCTGTAGAATGCACATCCATCGGCGGTGATGAAGATTAAAACTTCTGATAAAACAGTGACTTAGTTAAGTTTGATTGAGTTAGGTTTTAGAAAGAAATTTTAAAAATAGTTTTCATTACTGGTTGACTTTCTAGAGATAGAGAGTAATATAGCCGACCTAGCTTGCTGGTGACGAATTAGCAAGAAGATCATTAAGAGATTATGAAGAACAACTTGTGTGGATTTTTACTGGTTGATCGATCGAAATTATTTTCATTGATTGATGGTAGAAATTACTCGAAGTTTATTTGAGAAATATTTGTCAGAAAATTGATGAGCCAAGATTGGCACCCTTTAAGGTGCTACATAGTATTAAACTGAAGAGTTTGATCATGGCTCAGATTGAACGCTGGCGGCAGGCTTAACACATGCAAGTCGAGCGGGGAAATGTAGCTTGCTACATTACCTAGCGGCGGACGGGTGAGTAATGCTTAGGAATCTGCCTATTAGTGGGGGACAACATCTCGAAAGGGATGCTAATACCGCATACGTCCTACGGGAGAAAGCAGGGGACCTTCGGGCCTTGCGCTAATAGATGAGCCTAAGTCGGATTAGCTAGTTGGTGGGGTAAAGGCCTACCAAGGCGACGATCTGTAGCGGGTCTGAGAGGATGATCCGCCACACTGGGACTGAGACACGGCCCAGACTCCTACGGGAGGCAGCAGTGGGGAATATTGGACAATGGGGGGAACCCTGATCCAGCCATGCCGCGTGTGTGAAGAAGGCCTTTTGGTTGTAAAGCACTTTAAGCGAGGAGGAGGCTACCGAGATTAATACTCTTGGATAGTGGACGTTACTCGCAGAATAAGCACCGGCTAACTCTGTGCCAGCAGCCGCGGTAATACAGAGGGTGCAAGCGTTAATCGGATTTACTGGGCGTAAAGCGCGCGTAGGTGGCCAATTAAGTCAAATGTGAAATCCCCGAGCTTAACTTGGGAATTGCATTCGATACTGGTTGGCTAGAGTATGGGAGAGGATGGTAGAATTCCAGGTGTAGCGGTGAAATGCGTAGAGATCTGGAGGAATACCGATGGCGAAGGCAGCCATCTGGCCTAATACTGACACTGAGGTGCGAAAGCATGGGGAGCAAACAGGATTAGATACCCTGGTAGTCCATGCCGTAAACGATGTCTACTAGCCGTTGGGGTCTTTGAGGCTTTAGTGGCGCAGCTAACGCGATAAGTAGACCGCCTGGGGAGTACGGTCGCAAGACTAAAACTCAAATGAATTGACGGGGGCCCGCACAAGCGGTGGAGCATGTGGTTTAATTCGATGCAACGCGAAGAACCTTACCTGGTCTTGACATAGTAAGAACTTTCCAGAGATGGATTGGTGCCTTCGGGAACTTACATACAGGTGCTGCATGGCTGTCGTCAGCTCGTGTCGTGAGATGTTGGGTTAAGTCCCGCAACGAGCGCAACCCTTTTCCTTATTTGCCAGCGGGTTAAGCCGGGAACTTTAAGGATACTGCCAGTGACAAACTGGAGGAAGGCGGGGACGACGTCAAGTCATCATGGCCCTTACGACCAGGGCTACACACGTGCTACAATGGTCGGTACAAAGGGTTGCTACCACGCGAGTGGATGCTAATCTCAAAAAGCCGATCGTAGTCCGGATTGGAGTCTGCAACTCGACTCCATGAAGTCGGAATCGCTAGTAATCGCGGATCAGAATGCCGCGGTGAATACGTTCCCGGGCCTTGTACACACCGCCCGTCACACCATGGGAGTTTGTTGCACCAGAAGTAGGTAGTCTAACCTTAGGGGGGACGCTTACCACGGTGTGGCAGATGACTGGGGTGAAGTCGTAACAAGGTAGCCGTAGGGGAACCTGCGGCTGGATCACCTCCTTAACGAAAGATTGACGATTGGTAAGAATCCACAACAAGTTGTTCTTCATACGATGTATCTGAGGGTCTGTAGCTCAGTTGGTTAGAGCACACGCTTGATAAGCGTGGGGTCACAAGTTCAAGTCTTGTCAGACCCACCAAATCTGACTAACGAAGCATGAAAGTGCTGAAGCAAACAGAACGGAACGATACATTGACTTATTGATAAGCTGGGGACTTAGCTTAGTTGGTAGAGCGCCTGCTTTGCACGCAGGAGGTCAGGAGTTCGACTCTCCTAGTCTCCACCATACTTCATATCGTAATGCATAAAGCAAAGCTATAATGCTATCACTTGAAAGTTAACAAAAGCTACGTTAGACATAGTAATCAATACAGTATTGATTGTTAGTTTAGTCCTTAAGCGATCAAGTGTTTAGATCCTAGAGATTAACAAGTACAAGCGTTATGATACGCGCACTTGATAACCTCTGTGATTTATCACAGTTTCCTGACCTGACGAAGGCTGGAAAAATCATTAACAGAATATATTTGAGTTGAAATAATTTGTTCATACTCATGACTGACATTAACACTAGCAGTGATTTATTACTGTGATGTGAAGATGAAAGAAATGAGTTACTAGCGAAATTAACTGAATCAAGCGTTTTGGTATATGAATCTAATTGAAGCTGTACGGTGCTTAAGTGCACAAACGCCAACTGTATGAGCGTGATGAGAGATCATCACAATCTGTTGCTTATCCTACTTGTAAGGATAAACGACTGTTTGGGGTTGTATAGTCAAGTAATTAAGTGCATGTGGTGGATGCCTTGGCAGTCAGAGGCGATGAAAGACGTGATAGCCTGCGAAAAGCTCCGGGGAGGCGGCAAATATCCTGTGATCCGGAGATGTCTGAATGGGGAAACCCACTTACCATAAGGTAGGTATTGCAACATGAATACATAGTGTTGCAAGGCGAACGAGGGGAAGTGAAACATCTCAGTACCCTTAGGAAAAGAAATCAATTGAGATTCCCTCAGTAGCGGCGAGCGAAAGGGGAAGAGCCCATTAAGTCATATAAGTTCTAGTGGAACGCTCTGGGAAGTGCGACCGTAGACGGTGATAGTCCTGTACACGAAAGGGCTTATATG